>JAKAFQ010000080.1 GCA_021817875.1 Pseudomonadota bacterium | reverse complement strand
ATATTGGCGTATATGCGGTTGGTAGCCGCGTTACCATTGGCAGCCACGGAAAGTCCGATAAGAGCAAGACCCACCGCCGCACTTGCTGCAGAAGTTCGCATGAACGTCACCCCCCGGTAGTTCAGTTCTCAGTTCGCTCGTTTGCCTGATCGACGTCGAGCGCTTGTCAATATAGAGCGTTCCAGGCTGACGATTTACACCCCATGAGCCATGTTTTTTATCAGCGTCGAGATATGAGAATCTTCCGCTCCGACTCCCTGACCTTGATGCCGGGATATTGACGCAGGAAGTCGATCAGATACGATGGTTTAACCGACGAAAAGACACCGTCGATTTTAAATGTGTCGAGCGACGGGTCGGCGATCACGAGCTGGCGTACATTGTAGCGGTTGAATTCGTCCACCACGTCCTGCAAAGGCGCCGCCACGAAGATCAGCTCCCGGTGGGTCCAGGCAACGACATCGGATACGTTGACGAGGACCGGACGTGATACGAATGGCGGTCGAATCCTCACCTGCTCTCCGGCGGTGAGATAGACCGGTTGCTGGGCGGAAGAGTCGCGTGGCGCCACCTGATGCGAATGAGTCGCTCGAGCGGTCAGTTGTGAATTGGCATTGGCGACCGCCACCTTTCCCGCCACCACTGTGACAACGGTTGAGGTGCTTTGGCGATTGACATCGAATTCTGTACCGACAGCGCGCACTAGCGTTTCGCGTGTTGTGACGATGAAAGGGCGGATGGAATTCTGCGTGTCTCGAAACAGCGCTTCGCCACGCACGAGATCGATCATGCGTTCGGTCTCGGTATAATGGACACGTATTTCCGACCGCGGGCTCATGTCGATGACAGAGCCATCGGCCAGGCTGATGACCCGCTGCTGACCAATTCCCGTCGAGTATGTCGGATTAGCACGGATCCAAGCAGTGAGGCCGATAGCGCCTGCAATGACGGTCACCGCGGCAATAACGACCAACGTGCAGATGGGCCGACACGACAGCCGTCTCCAAATCGCGACGAGCGGCTGCGAAGGTTGCAGGCGGGGCGTACGTGGGTGGGAGACGACGTTGTCAGCGTCACCCATTGCTTCTGAGATCAAAAGCTCCTTTGGAAACCGGGCCTGAACGTCGAATGCACCCATGCGGGTCCATTGGGTCGCCACATCCAAGTACGCGGCCATGTGTGTCGGACCTTCCTGCAACCAGCAGCAGAAGTCTCGACGGGTCGATTCATCGGGCATTGAGGCGCGGAATTCTACAAACCATTCGCACGCTTTTGCATAGACCTCGGGAGGATACTCCTTGTGATTCTTGACCCTCACGATGATCTACTCCCCGGTGCCCAGATGCCGGCGCACTTCGTGGAGGGCCTTCGACAAATACTTCTTTGCCATTGGAAAGGAGATGTTGAGCTCGTGACTGATCTCTCGCAAGGTCATGCCGTAGTGCCGGTGGAGCACAAACGTTGCCCGAACCCTGGGGGAAAGTTTTTCGAGAGCATGTGTGAACTTTTCGAGGCACTGCTCCGCGTCCGCTTGCAGTACCGGATCGGCATCAGTAGCAGCAGGCAGCTGGGCAAGTAATTCGCTGACGTCCATCGACAGCGTGGCCATCGAATCCTGCAAGGTGTGTTGCTGAGCAACGTGCAGTGCGACAGTAAAAAGGTATGCTTCCGGAAATCGGATGGCGTTTCGGTCAGGAACACGAAGCATGCGCAGAAAGACCTCCTGGATGAGGTCCGGCACGTCTGAAGGGTTTCGGACGCGCGCACGGAAGAAACGATTGAGCTTCGCGCCTTGACTGCGCGCGAGCACTGCGGCCAGGTTGATGGGCGTCTTCTGCGGCATGTAAGTCCGTCGTACGCGTCTGTAGGTTAAAGATCGTCTCGGTGGGTGGTTTTATACCCTCTTGGGACAAAAAATCTTCGTTTTGCCCGAATGCCCCCTCAGCGGTCGGCGCATGCCATCCGGCTACGCGTCGAGCTCGAGCGCTAGCTTGTACTTAAGCGTTGCTTCAGCGGCAAGGGACCTCGACGGCCGGGCAATCTGCTCCAGGCCGGGTCACCTGAAAATCCCCCACCGGGGATTTGTGCGGAAAGCCGGTCGGAGCCGCGGCGCCGAGGGCGGCGACCGTTACGCTGTCCTTTTTGCGCACGGGCGAGGACTGAACGTCTCGAGGCCGCCCTTGCGGATGACGGTGCAGGGGCTGCTCGGGCGCGGGAGCACCCAGCACGAGCTCGAACGGATGACTTGGCTGAAGCGCGCGCCGATCCTGCGGATTGACCCGGAGCATGCCGGTGCTAAATCCCCGGGGGTGACCACCGGCTCCGACGGCCGCGACAACGCGGTTTGCGCCGACGAAAATCCCGAATCACTCCAGCCACCGCGAGCGCTGGCCGCGAGGTGCACCCCACCTTGATCGAGGAGGAGGTTCAGCTCGGGCGCAATGCCCACGAGATCTACCAGGCTCTGATCGGGTCCGGCTGCACGGCCGGAAATCGCAACTGTCGCCGTCCGGATGCTCTTACGGGCCGTGGCAAGGCTGCATTGCCGAATGCGGCCGATTTTTGATCATGTGCGCCAAGGTTCTGGCGTTCATTGCCGATGAATTGCCGTGCAGACATCCGTTTCAGGGACCGTTGCACGCGAAGCATGCGGGCCTCGCGCCTCTGGAGCACCGCCAATGGACCTATACCGTCGCCATACGGCGCGATGTTCACCGCTCGGAACCAGGTATAACCGGCGGCACTCAATGTGCACAGACGACCGGGGATGACACCGGTTGATCGCTTCCGAGGCCAGTACCGCCCGACGGGCGCCCTTTCATCGGCATTGCGCTCGTCAGCCTGCAACCGGCAGCGAGACCTGACCGCGTCAATCGAGTACCGTTTTCGCGCCCATCCTGCCACGCAGCGGCCATTTGTCCGGTATGCCCGGATCGCGGCCGATGCGTCGACCAGAAGCGGGATCGATCAAGCTTCCCAGGGATTGGTCGACGTCATGAGACGACCCATAGACCGCTCGACACGGATCGCCCGTCCTTTCCCAGGCGGGCCGATTCAATACCGATATTGCAGATCCAGGCCCACCGTGCGCGGCCGCTCGACCGCGACACGATTGAACTGTTCCACGTTGGCGGACAACGCATTGATGTTCGTCAGTTGCGCCAGACGATTCGTCAAATTGTCAACGAACGCGTACACAGACCATTTCGATGTCTCGACCCCGAAGCGGGCGCCAAGCAGGTCATAACCTGGAACGTGATTACGCGCAAACGTAATGTCTTCCATAGGTCCCACGTACTGATTGCTCACCCTCATCATCAGCGTATAGCGATTGGTAATCGGCCGGGAATAGACCACCGACGAATTCAACGTGACCTTTGGAACGTCGACCAGACCCTCACCACTGTAGGTTCCGGTTTCCCGCACGGTGTCCGCGAATGCCGCGTTGGTGTATCCCACACTCTGTTGCAATGTCAGTCGCGGCGTGAGCACGGCGGACACTTCCAGGTCGGAGCCATATATCCTCGCACTTCCAGCGTTAGCGGTGAACAGAAATCCGCATGACAGCGAAACCTGCTGCTGGATGTTCTGCCACCTTTCATAATAAAACGCAGAATTGATGCTCAGCCGTCTCCGGGAGGACATATAGTGTTCTCCCAGCTCATAACTCCAAAGCGTATCGGGATTGAATTTCCCTGGTGCATCATTGAGGCCGAGATTCTGCAGATTTCCTGGACCGGTGAGGCATTGAATCGGTCCACTGAGCGGCACCGGCAGGTTTCCCGAGCCCGGCCGATACCCCTTTGCAACTCTGACATAGGCCATTAAACCCCGGAAAAATTTGTAGTCCAGATCGAACATGGGGTTGTTGCCGGAATCCGAAGCTCCGGCACTGGCCGTATAGATGCCGGGTCCAGCGGCCTGTGTTGCCACCCCGCTCTCGGTGGTGGCCGAAGTGCTCACATACTTGTACAATCTCACGCCGGCGGTCGCCTTCAGCCGGGTTGTGATCCTGTAGGATACGTTCGCAAAAATCGCCTTCTGCGTGATTGATATCGGTTGCGTGATGATCGACAGGATGCTGGTTCCGAACAGGCCTGCAATCCCAGGGTACACGGAATAAAAGCCCGTGTTCGAATGAAAGTCGCTATAGAATCCCCCAATCAGCCATTGCAGCGCCGAACGCCCGCTTGACGTCAGCCTGAGTTCCTCGCTGAACTGACTCGTGGCATCCGTCTCCGTAATCGGTCCGCCACCAACCCCACCGTTCGCGACGGAGAAGCCCGGAAGCCCGAAGAGTATTTGCAGTGACTCCGCGATGTCCTGGTTCTGAGACTCCGTCCGATACCATCTCGATGTAATCGAGTCGATTCGAAACGTCGGCATTCGATAGCGAATTGCCCCCGTATAAAGCACGAAAGCATCCTTGAACGGCTCCGCGACATTGAACGGCTGGAAGTGAGCCAGCACAGTCCCCGGTGGATTGTCGATGGTGTTTTCGCCTCCTTGTGTTATGCGTTGATACAGCACCTCCGGGGTAATGGTAAGTCGGTCACCGAGTTTCACGAGCAGTTTCGCGCGTTCTCCGACCAATTGCTCCCAATTGACGTCCTTTATGATGTTTTCAACAGGCGCCTTCAGTACGTTGCCCCTCGTCAGACCGCCATTCGTCTCGAGAGGAAACGGGTTCAGCACCACACGATCTATCCAGCCGTTGTCATGCTTGTACGTTCCCACGACACGCAGCGCGGCGACGTCGTGCAACAGCGGAAAATTGAGCATGGCATTGACGGCGCCGTTACCTCCACCATGCGCCGTAGCGGAGCCAATCAGTTCGGTGCTGGCGTGAAACCGGTTCAGCTGCGGCTGATTGGTAACGAGTCTGATGGTGCCGCCCATCGACCCCGATCCGTAAAGCGTGCCCTGTGGGCCGCGCAGAATCTCTATTCTGTTCAAATCATACAGATCCGGATCGATCACGACCTTGCCCTGAAAGGCCTGCGCAGGCGCGGTCAGCGGCGCGCCATCCAGATAAAATCCAACGGTGGGTGAAAAGCCACCGGACGAGGAGACGCCACGCATTTCAAATTCTGTTTGTCCGGGACCTGCCGAACGGAACGAGACGCCCGGGGTGGTCTGTGCCACCGATAAAACACTGTTCAAGCCGCGGGCCTGCAGCTCGGCGCCGGTGATCGCGCTGATGCTCATGGGCGTATCCTGCAGAGTGGACCTGCGGCGCTCCGCGGTCACTATGATCGGCGCGAGGAAATTCGAGTCAGCAGTCCGCTGCTGAACAGCCGCCTGCTGGGCGCATGCCGCGCGACCGATGCCGAGCGCGATGAGCACACATATGAACCGTACGTTGCGAAACATGAGATTGCCCCCGTCGTTATTCGTCTGTGACCATCAATTCATGGACCGCAAGGCGCCAAACTCCGTGATGGACATCCGCCTCGAGACCGACCGACCGCGGCGCGTACCGTAGCCGTTGCAGCGCATTTCTAATGAATCATCGCGGCGCGTCCGTGCGCATATCCTCCGAAAAGCAACGTCAGCGCTGCCAGTGCGGCCGAAACCAGCAATATCGTCGTGTAGTGTCCGGATGTGACTGAAAGAGCCGCAAGCGCCGGACCGAGAGCCAGGCCTGTCATCTGAAGAGCTGCCGCCGTCTGCACGAGACGTTGATTGAGGTCCGCCACCAGCGCAATCAGGAATGGCGTCAGCAGATTGGCCGCCCAGTTGAACGCAACCGCTGCGAGAGAAAATCCCAACGCGCCCAACCGATAGGAAAAGAGCAGAAGTCCAACCAGAATACACACGGTTCCGAGCGCCAGAGTGAGCAGTCTCGGCAATTTCAGGCAGATCGTCGCCGCAGACAATGCACCCGCGATTCCGGCGAATTGCGCAATGGTGAGCGCATTGGCCACTGCCTGCGATCCGAGTCCCATCCGAGTGCCGATCAGGAACAGGTAGGCCCAGATGACGCCCTGTCCGAGGAAAAACGCCAGCACGGCCAGCAGCATCGCCAGCTCGCGCCGCCTGAGACCGAGTCCCGACGGCGATGCAGGCGACCTCGCCGCAGTGCGCCCGGGCTCCGGGAACCACCGGACTGCGGCCAATCCCAGCAGTGCCATCGACGCCAGAGTCAGCATGATGCTCTTCATGCCACCATGGGCGATGGCGGCCGGAATCCCGAGCAGACCCAGCGCGCCGTACGTCAGCACTATCGTGATCAGATATCCGAACGCTCTATCCGGATTCGACGCGCGTCCGACGGCTGCGTATCCGAGCGAAATCAAAACGCCCTCCGCCAGTCCCGCGGCGAAGCGCAGCGCCAGAAGCGCCGGATACTGCGCGACAAACGCCGAAGCCAGATCGCACCCGGCCAGAATCGCGAGCCCGAACGCGCACATTGCGCGCCAGCTCAGCGCGTTGCCCACGATGGCGCACGCAATGGTCGCCACGGCGATGCCGGAGGTTTCCGCCGCGGCGAGGTATCCCGCATGGGCGGCGGTCAGACCCAGGCCGGTGACGAATCCCTGTACGATTCCCGGTTGAATGATGAACGTCTGCATCCCAATCAGGACCAGCAGCATCGCAATGAAGGTGGGTGTGACGCGAAGTGCGATTTTCCGCATTACTTCCTCAGTGGTGTCACGGTTTGCTCGCTGTGACGGTAGGTCCGTAGTTCGCCGCGTGTGATTCGAAATCGTCCGCCGCAATTCGGGTCCGGACAGGCAATCACCGCATCGGTGGCCATCCAGTCATTCGGATTCAGCGGCCGTTGCTTGGCCGGCAAAAGAGGCAGAATGGCCGCCAATGGATACAGCGGCATCATCATTCCCGGCGGAAAGCCGATTCGATCCTCGTCCGTCACCGTAAAATAGTCACCCGCCTTGTGGCGACACACCATTGGTTTTCCGTCGTCGCTTTGAAACACCTCGACCTTCAGATCGTACAGTTGATATTCATCGTTATTCATCATGTCTGTCGCCCCCGCAATTTCGTCACTAATGAGCCAGGTGGTGACCGTATGGTTCCGCGACGGTCACCGGCTTGCGATGACGGGTCACGAGCGCGCCGCCTTCCACGTCGAAGTACTCTGTTGCCACGTTTTCCAGAGCATCGCGATTTTCCATGCGATCCAGGTCATAGCAATCCCCGTTGGGGCCATTTGAACGGGACAACACGGCGGTGATCTCCGCGTGATCGTCGGTTTCGAGTTCAAATGAAAACGCCTTGATATTCTCCTGAATGTGACGGGCATGGCGTGCGCCCTCGATTACCGCCGCCACGGCCGGCTGCTCCAGCACGAAGCGCGATGCAACCACCGGGATCGATACCGAATGCCTGCGGGCGATGCGGTCGAGGACCTGCAGCAGTTCCTGGAACAGCTGCCAGCCGCCGAAATCCCCGATGATCCGGTAATACTTGTCCAGAGATACGTTCTCGAAGGCCGGCTTGCCGGGGTCGGGGATCCCGAGCCACTTGCGGCTGAAAAGACCACCGCCCAAGGCGCCATAGCACAGCAGGTGTACATTGTGCGTTCGGCAATAGTCCGCCATCTTCTGTTGTGGACGACGGTCTACAATTGAATACTGCACCTGGTTGACTACGACATCCACTCCGGCGTCGACCATCTTGCCAAGCTCGATGACATTGTAGTTCGTGCCGCCGATGTGATGGATTTTGCCTGCCTGTTGCAATTCCTTCAGAATGAGCGCGGTTTCCACGTTGCCGGGAATCCTGTATTCCCACCAATGCAACTGCACAAGATCGAGTCGATCGACACGCAGCCTGCGTAATGAGCGGTCGATGACGGCTTGCACCTTTTCGCGGCTCTGGGTGCGCAGCTCTTCCTCCATCAGGAAGCCGGGAATGTACTTGGTGTGCACTGCGATCCGACGGGCCGCCTCCGCGCCACGCTCGCGCCGAAAGCGCTCGATGAAACGTCCGATCCGCTCCTCGACGCCATAGTAGATGTCCCCGCAGTCGAATGCCGTGATGCCGGCGTCGACGAACGCCGCCATTGCCTCGTACAGCGCACGGTCGTCAGGAATCGCCGAGCTGTGGTCATCGGCGATCTGCCAATTTCCTTTGATGATCCGCGGCACCGAAAAGTCGGGGCGTAACTGCATGCGGGGTACGTTCATTTGCGAGTCACCTGGGTGGGGTCGTGCTGGGACGATAGCTTGATATCTCGCGGAATTCCGGGCAGAAATTGCCGCGATCAGGGAAAAACTGCGCTCTTAATCTTCCCAAGCCGGGGGTGGGGAGCGTAAGATCAAATTGCAGTTCATAAGAATTGGGGGCATGCTTGTCTGTCGCGGACGCGCCACGCTTCGCTTGGTACGAAGAGCTTCCGACAGGATTCGAGCTGATCCATTTTCGACGAGACGCGTCCCGCCGCTCAGCAAGTTGGTACGTACATCGTTTGCCCAGGCAGACGCCGTGGCAACTGGACCTGTCTCCCGATCCGGTGGTCAGTCTGGAATTTGACGCGGTCGGTACGGTCGAAAGGCGCGTGGGGGGCGAGCCCAACCGTGCGGAGCTCATCAATGATACGCTGACGCTCACACCGGCCGGCGCACCGTGCGAGTGGCGTTGGCGTGGCAATTCCTTCGCGATTCTGGATGTGCACGTACCTTACGAACTGCTGCGCAGCACTTGGGGCGAGCTCGGCAAGGGTGACCCTGCGACCATCAATCTCAGACCGCATCTGAGACTGAATGATCCGACGCTGCTGCTGGTGATGAAATCGCTTTGCTGTACGGCGAAGCCGGAATGCCGCGCTTCGCAACTGCTCTATCAGGCATTTACCTGTCACCTCATCGTGTGCCTGCTGATGCAAAGCAATGCTCTTGCGGTTGGACGCTGCGAGTTCCGCGGCCTGCCCCCTTCCGCGCTGCGCAAGGTCGTCGAGCACATCAAAGAGCATCTCGAGGAGGAGCTGTCGCTCGACTTTCTGGCGGCCCTTTCCGGATTCAGCACATACCACTTTCTGCGACAGTTCCGGGCATCGACGGGCCTGACGCCTCATCGTTACGTACTCGGCCAGCGGCTCGTCCGAGCGCGAGAATTGCTGCTCGAGAGCGATCTGACGGTGATGGATATCGCCGCGAAGTGCGGTTTCGAAGACGCGTCGCATTTCGCCGAGTGTTTTCGCACGAGATACAAAGTGACGCCGTCTGCCTTTCGACGCGCGTACGTTTGACGGTCGCTTGTCCGGGAGCTGAAGGCGTCCCCCGGGCCGCGCTCGTCCTGCGCCAGGCCGGTATCGCCGGGCTCTCCAGCCTGCATGTATGGAATGACTCCGCGGCGTCGCGCCGCGGTGGCCGCGCGACGCTCTGCCTCCCTCCGCGGAGCGGGTGGGCAGCGGCGGCAGGCTGGATGGCGGGCCCGTGGCGTGCCGCGAGTTCAGGCGCGCAGCCCGGCGCTTCCACCCGTCCGCCGGACCGCTGATGTGTCGCTCTGACGGTGTCGGTCATATCCTGAGTGAGGTTTTCAGGGCTGCCGTGATGGCCTCGAACACCTTGGCGGACCTGACCCGGTCGCCTATGGTATGCACCTCCAGCCCCTGGTGC
The DNA here is from genome assembly GCA_021817875.1 of Pseudomonadota bacterium. The sequence goes on along the minus strand of JAKAFQ010000080.1, from coordinate 2,107 downwards.
TGTCCGAGCGCATCCACCAGCCCGTCCTGCAGCGGCTGGTATCCGAGAGCGAGGGCGATGGTGTCGGCCTCGTGGCGGGTCTCGCCGCCCTGAGCCAGGCGCGTGCGCACCCATCCCGGACCCATGGCCACCACCTGCTCGCCGAGGCGCACCTTCACACGGGATCGAGCCAGCCGTTCTCCGTAGGCGATCTTGTCGGTGATCGCCACCTCGCGGTTCATGAGTTCACCGCGCCGGTGAATCAGCGTGACCTCACGGCCTTTCTGTTCCAGGTACAGGGCGGTCTCGACCGCCGTTTCACCGCCGCCGAGTACGATCACCCGTGGGCCCACCGCGCCGTCATCGAGGAACACGTGCACGGCATCGACGACCGTCGGATTGTCACGAGCGCCGGGGACGTCCGGAATCGTCGATGCGCCTCCGGTGGCCACGATCGCCACGTCGAATCCGTCGAGATGATCCGGCGTGAATTCCGCATGAACCACCGGGATGTCCAGCTTCTTCACCTGCGCGACCTGGTAATTGATGAAAAAGCGGTAATCGGACTTGAAGTCGGCAACCGAGCCCTCGACGCCGACCCCGCCGAGGAAGCCGCGCTTCTCGAAGATGGTGACATCGTGACCGCGCAGCTTGAGCACGCGCGCCGCTTCCATGCCGGCCACGCCGCCCCCGATCACCACCACCGCCTTCTTGCGCGCCGCGGGCTTGATCTCGAATTCACCCTCGCGGCCGATGTTGGGATTCACCGAGCACGACACCGCCTGGAAGTTAAAGAAGGTGCGGTCCAGGCAGCCGTCGTTGCAGCGGATGCACGGCACGATGTCCTCCGCGCGGCCCGCGCGCGCCTTGTTCGGCCAGTTGGGGTCTGCCCAGAGCGGCCGGCCGAGCGCCACGAAGTCGCCTTTGCCCTCCCGCAGCACCTGTTCGGCGAGCTGCGGCATGTTGATCGATCCGGAGGCGATCACGGGAATCTTCACCTCGGGCCGGACGGCCGCCGCTGCCCAGACGTTGTGGCAGCGCTCGACCGCCATCGGACTGACCTGGTGAATCATCTGATGATGGTCGCCCCCCGAGATGTGTACCGCGTCGACGCCGTGCTGCTCCGCGGTCTTCGCAACCACGATGGTTTCATCGACACCGAAGCCGTCGGGCTCGTAATCGCTGCCACTGAGGCGGATGGTGACCGGAAAGTCAGCGCCGACCTTAGCACGCACGTCGTCTATGACCTCCACCATGAAGCGCATCCGGTTCTGCAGCGAGCCGCCGTACTGATCGGTGCGCCTGTTGGTGTGTGGCGACAGGAAATTCGTGATCAGGTAACCGTGCGCACCGTGAATCTCCACCAGATCGAAGCCGGCCATCCTGGCGCGCCGCGCGGCGTCCCCGAAGGCAGCGACGATCTGCCGGATTTCGGCGTGGGTCAGTTCCGCGGGCACCGCCGCATCGCCCTTCTTCTGCTTCAGCGACGGCCATGGCACGGGGGACGCAGCCTTGATCGGTGGCGTGCCGAGAAATTTCTGGCGGCCACAGTGCTCCAGCTGGATCGCGGCGCGCGCTCCCTGGTCCTTGATCATGCCCGCGAGCCAGGCCAGTCCGGAGATGTGCTCGTCCGTGCTGATGCCGAGCTGGCAGTGCGCCGACTTGCTGGCGTCGTCGTCGACGAACGCGTACTCGACGATGAGCAGTCCGACCCCGCCGGCGGCCTGTTCGCGGTAATGGCGGAAGAGCCGCTCCGACACCGTGCCATCCTTGTGGCTCATGCCGGTGGAGGTTGGCGCCTTGACGATGCGGTTGTCGATGGTGAGACGGCCGATGCGTCCCGGCGTGAACAGCCTCGGGAAATGCGGATTGCCTGCCATGCGCGTCGCTCCTCGAGTGAATGGTTTGTCCGGTGGGTACCGTTCGGCGCGCTCAGGCAACGCCGAACAGGGCCGTGCGGTCATGCAAGCCCATGTCGACGGCCCGTCGCGCACAGACTCGTGGTCACCGGGGTGCTATGGCTGACGATCGCCGCGGACATGTTCCATTGACCCGGATCCCGGAGAACCGACGGCTCGACGGCATGGCTCTGTCACGATGCCCCCCCCCCAATTCCCGGCAGCGCGTC
>JAKAFQ010000721.1 GCA_021817875.1 Pseudomonadota bacterium | reverse complement strand
CGAGCAGCCGACCGTGCCCGGCGATCACGTTGTTACTCCCATCGACCAGGATCGGCGCACCCCAGCCGAACTCGCGGATGCTCGCGGCGATCTGCGCCACCTGGGCATCCGAATGCTGCCTGGCGTTGCGAATGTAAGGGATCAGGACGTCGACGGGGCGCATCTCGATCCGGATACCAGCCACCGGATGGCGGAGCTCAGTCATGGACCGTCTCCGGCAATCGGCGGTGGGCGGCGACCTCGTCGAACGACTGGCCGGTGGCCGCGAGTGTCACGGCGACGTCCGGATGGTTCTGCCGGAAGCGACGGATCGCCACGTCGACGTACTCGGGCGCGATCTCCGCCGCCCGGCAACGTCGCCCGGTGCGCTCTGCCGCAAGCAGTGACGTGCCGGAACCGTTGAACGGCTCGAACACCACGTCGCCCGGATTCGAGAACGCTTCCATGACGTGCTCGGGCAGCGCAACCGGGAACACCGCCGGATGGTCGATGTCCTGACCGATCCTGCCCTTGTGCCGCATGATGCGGATCACGCTGTCGGGGATGCGCATATCCTGGGTGGGTTCGCCGGCATGGGACCATCCGCCGACTTCACCGTCCTTCTTGCGCATCGCGGTCGAGGAGCCGTCGGCGCGTAGGTGAGAATCCTCTCCGGCATGCTTGCAGGGCACGATCTTGTTCGGGCGCCGCGCCTCGCGGTTGAAGTGGAAGACGAACTCGAAGCTGGGCGCCAGCCGCCCATTCCAGTCCCCGGGCATGCCGGGTCCCTGGTCCCACACGTACCAGGCGAAGCGCCGCCAGCCCTGCGTGCGCATCCACGACAGCCATCCGTCCCAGTACGGGATGACTTCGTTGTCGCGGTGGATGAGGCCCAAGTTGACCAACACCTGGCCGTCGCCGGCCATGGGCAGGTGGGCGAACACGCCCTGCATGAGCGCGTCCCAATCGCCGATGCCCTGGGTGTAGTCGCGCTGGTTGCCGTAAGGCGGCGAGGTGAAGCACAGCGATGCCGGTTCGCCGTCCATGAGTGCGGCGATCACCTGCGGATCGGCGGCATCGCCGCAGATCAGGCGGTGCGCACCCAGGTGCCAGATGTCACCGGTACGGGATACCGGCTCGACGGGGGCTTCCGGGATTTCCTCGGCCGGTTCGGCCGAATCCGCCGTCGTTTCCTCGCCGGCCCCGGCGAGCAGGGACTCGATCTCGCGGGCATCGAATCCGGTGAGGTTGAGATCGAAACCGGCAGCTTCCAGATCGGCGATCTCCAGGGACAGCAGTTCCTGATCCCAGCCCGCGCGCTCGGTGAGTTTGTTCTCCGCCAGGATGAAGGCGCGTTTCTGCGTCTCGGTCAGATGCGCGAGTTCGATGACCGGCAGTTGCGTCATCTCGAGCTTGCGCGCGGCGAGAATCCGGCCGTGGCCGGCGATCACGCCGCGGCTCCCATCGACCAGGATCGGATTGTTGAAGCCGAACTCCCGGATGCTGGCCGCGATGCCCGCGATCTGTTCCTCGCTGTGCGTGCGCGCGTTGCGTGCAAACGGGATCAGCGACTCGATCGGGCGATAGTCGATGGAAAGCTCGGGCATGGGTTCCGGAAAATGAAAAACCCGCCGCGAGACAGGTTCGGGGGCGGGTTCGACGGTTGGGGCGGCGGGTGCGAGTCGGGGCGTTTGCCTGCTCACACCGCTGTCCAGAAGATAGCGGAAATACTACCCCGAACTGGGGCGTTTTGTTGCATGGCCAAACCATCCCGAAACGGACAAACGAGGCAAGGCAAGGACAAACACGGCAAGCATTACCCTACATGGCCCACGTTTTTGGAGGCGCAGCCTTCAGTGCGGATCCTCGCCGCTGTCGCGCAGCCAGGCCGGGATATCTCTCATGCCGTGCAAAACGCGCCAGACGTCGATGTGGTCGGCATGCTCGACGTAGAACACGATGTGCGGATAGCGATTCAGCGACCAGCTGCGCAAGCCGGGCAGATCGAGCTCGTGGGCGTAGCGGGGTGATCCGGTCGCAGGGTGACGAGCAATGTGGGCGTAGGCTTGCTCCAGCGCGTCAATGAAGCCGAGCGCAGCCTGCTTGGCGTCTTCGCTCAGGTAGTGGCTGATTGCTTCCTCGACATCCTGCTTCGCGAGCGCTCTCGGGATGACCGGTTTGGCCTTCATCGCCGAGCGCCGCGCACGCGGGCGCGCAGCGCATCGAAGTAGTCGCTGTCGACGGGTGCAGTCGGGGTAGAGGCCCCGCCGGCCAGCAGCAAGCCGCGCAACTGCTGACGATCCTGATCTTTGCGGATCAGTTCGCGCACATATTCGCTGCTGGTGCCGTAACCGCGTTGGCTCACCTGCTCATCGACAAAGGTCTTGAGCGTGTCGGGCAGGGAAATGTTCATGGTGCTCATGGCTTCATACTAGGCTATTTGGCAAAATTTGGCAAACTTTCATCGTTGAGCCTGCCTGCCACGATCGTCAATGCCCGTTGCCAGCGGCGCCACGCTGTCGTCCGGTCGCAGGCGAAGCGGATCGTGATGTCGCGCCAGCCATAGCGTTTGGCACGCATCCAGACAAGGTGCCGTTGTTCCTCTTCCAGCCATTGCATCCAGCGCATCGTCTCCAGCATCCGCTCGACGGCTTCCGGACTGGGCGGGAGCGGACGGTAGACTGGATCTTCGGCCGAGAAGACTTCCCACTGCTGGCGCAGGATGGGCGGCCACGTGTTGAAGTACCCCTGCACTCGCACGGGTGGAAGGCGGCGTCCGGTGGTGGCGGCCTCCTCGAAGCGTGCCGCCACGTCGTCAATCGTC
>JAKAFQ010000720.1 GCA_021817875.1 Pseudomonadota bacterium | reverse complement strand
CAGTCGGCGAACAGGTGCAGCTGCACCTGCGCATGGCGCGTCGCCGTACCGCGCAGCACCGCCCCGACCAGGCGCGGTTCGAACTCGTTGAGGCGGCGCATCGCCGCGAGCGCCGCGTGGCGCTGGGCGTGCAGCGACTCCGGATGCGAATCCCCGTCGAACAGGCGCTGATACTGCGCCAGCGCCGCCTCGATCTCGGTGTTCTTCGGCAGCACCGCGCCATCCTCCACACCGAAGCGCTGGGCGGCCTTGCGCTTGGCGAGCAGGAAGTCCCCGATGCCATGCTCGGCCATGATGCGCGCCGCCTCCTGCGCAAGTGCCTGCCGCAGGTGATCCCCGCGCGGCGTCGGACGCTTGGACATCAGAAGATCGACTCCGCGGAGGCCTGGTTCTGATTGGGCCGCTGCGCGAGCGCGCCTCTGCCGCTCGGCAGGTGATTCGCCATGAAGATCTCCTCGATGCCGTCGGGGTTCTCATCGCTCACCAGCAGCCCGGTGCGCGGCGAGACACGCAGCTGCACGATGCCGGGCGGCTCGGGCCGCCGCCACTGCGGCACCCCCTCGAGCGCCCGGCTCATGAAGCGCATCCAGATCGGCAGCGCGACGTGCGCACCCTCCTCGCCGTAACCGAGCGTGCGGTCATCGTCGAACCCGGTCCACACGCTCGCGACCAGCTGCGGCGTAAAGCCGTTGAACCATGCGTCCTTCCAGTTGTTGGTCGTACCCGTCTTGCCGGCGATATCGGTGCGGTTCATCGACAGCGCCCGCACCCCGGTGCCGAACTCGATGACGCTGCGCATCATCGAGGTCATGATGTAATCGTTGTCGGCACTGATGACGCGCGGCGCGAGCTGCCCGGGTGGCATGTACTGCGCCCCGCCAACGTGCAGCGCATCGCTCTGCGCGGGGGGCGCACCCGGAGCCGGGGCCGCGGTGAGCTGCGTGGGACTCACCTCCTGGCTGCAACCGTGACAGGCGATGAGCGGTTTGGCCTGCCAGACGACGGCATCGCGCGAATCCAGGATGCGCTCGATGAGAAACGGACTGACGCTGTAGCCCCCGTTGGCGAACACCGCGTAGCCGGCGGCCATCTGCAGCGGATTGGTCTCCAGGGTGCCGAGCGCCAGGGTCAGGTTCTGCGGCAGCGCCTGGGGATTGAAGCCGAAGCGCTTGACGTACTGACTCACGTACGGGATGCCGAGGGCGCGCATGAGGCGGATCGACACCAGATTCAGCGAATGCGCCAGCGCCACGCGCAGGCGCACCGGGCCGCCGAACTGACCGGTGTCGTTCGCGGGCCGCCACGTGCTCTCCGTGCCGGCGCCGCCGATCACGAGCGGGGCATTGAGAAAAGTGCTGGCCGGCGTGAAGCCCCGCTCGAGCGCGGCGGAGTAATAGAAGGGCTTGAACCCCGAGCCCGGCTGGCGCTGCGCGTCGACGGCGCGATTGTATTTGCTGATGTAGTAGTCGAACCCGCCGACCAGCGCCGCGATCGCCCCATCGTCGGCATCGAGCGCGACCATGGCCGCCTCGGCCTGCGGGACCTGGGCGAGCAGGACGTTCTGCGGGTCGTGCCACACGACGTACACCACGTCCCCGCGCGAGAGCACGTCCGCCGCGCGCTTCGGAGCCGGGCCGACCAGTCCCTGCGCGAGCGCCTTGGCCGCCCAGGAGAGCCCCGCCCAGTCGATCTTGCCGAAACCGCGGTCGCGCGCGTAGATCTCGGCACTGTGCTGTCCGACGCCCACGACCACCGCGGGGATGAGCACGCCGATGGGCCCATACTGCTCGGTGAGGGTGTGCAATTGCGCCTGGGTCGCCCCGCGCGCCAGCACGGTGCGCCCGATCGGGCCGCGCCAGCCGTGCCGCCGGTCGTAAGCGATCAGACCCAGCTGCACCGCGCGATTGGCCGCGCTCTGCAGCCGCCCGTCGATGGTCGTGTACACCTTGTAGCCGGCGGTTTCGGCCGCTGCCCCGTAGCGCTGGAGCATCTGCTGGCGCACCATCGCCGCGACATAGGGCGCATGGACGTTCACACGCGGCGCATGCAGCCGGGCGTCGATCGGCGCACGGTCCGCCGCTTGCGCCTCAGTCGCCGTGATGTAGCCCTGATCGAGCATCTGGGTGAGCACGTACGAGCGGCGGTCCGCGGCCAGGTGCGGGTGCACCACGGGGTTGTAAAGCGAGGGCGCCTGCACGATGCCGGCAAGGGTGGCCGCCTCGGGCAGCGTCAGCTCATCGAGGGTCTTGCCGTAATACGTCTGGGCCGCGGCCGCGACGCCGTAGGCGCGTTCACCGAAGAAAATCACGTTCAGATAGAGCTGAAAGACGTCCTGCTTGCTGAAATAGTGATCGAGCTCGTAGGCGATGAAGGATTCCTGCAGCTTGCGCCGGTAGGTCTTGTTCAGCGTAAGAAAGACGTTGCGGGCCGCCTCCATCGTGATGGTGCTGCCGCCCTGGGCCTTGCGACCCTCGATCAGGTCCACCACTCCGGCCCGCAGGATGCTGATCAGATTGATCCCGCCCTCGTGGAAGAAGCGGTGATCCTCGGCCGCCAGGAAGGCCTCGCGCACCATCAGGGGAACCTGCTCGTAGCGCACCGGGGTGCGCTGCTCGGTACCGATCTGCGCGATCAGCTGGCCGTCGACCGTATAGATGCGTAGCGGTACCTTGAGCTGGACATTGTGCATCTGAGCCAGCGTCGGCAGCGAGGGCTGCAGGTACACATAGGTGCAGAGATAGGCGTACACCCCGATCAGTCCGATCAGGAGCAATGCCCCGATCGCAATGATGGGTACTCGAATGTGCGT
>JAKAFQ010000079.1 GCA_021817875.1 Pseudomonadota bacterium | reverse complement strand
CGCAGTGTCTGGCGAGCCGCCCGGTGGTCATCATCGACATGCGGCTCGCCAACCTGGCCACGACCCGCACCAGCGGTCTCGACCTCGCTGCCCAGGAGCGCTTCGGCAGTCGCTGGGGCCGGTTCGCTTTCGGTCTGCAGGGCAACTACGTGTTCGACTTCCTGCAGTCAGTGATGGCGAGTTCACCGGCGGTCAGCATTCTCGATACGCTCGCCAATCCGCTGGCGCTGCGCCTGCGTGGCACGCTCGACTGGAGCCGGCGCGGTCCGCGGCGGCGGCGCTGGTCGCTGCGCCTCGCCGTCAACTACACAGGAGCCTATCGCAACCCGAACAGCGTCTCAGTGCCGCGAGTGGCGGCCTGGACCACCGTTGATCTCGAGGGATGCTACCGCTGGGCGGGCCTGAGCGGCTCGGGCGCGACCGATCTGAGGCTGAATGTCGTGAATATGCTCGATCGGGCGCCGCCGTTCGTGGACAGCCCATTCGGTTACGATGTCTCGAACGTACAGGCGCTCGGCCGTGTCCTCAGTGTGCAGCTGACCGAGCGATGGTGAGACCACAGTCGAGCCGGTGCGCCTGTTCTCCCGGGGCTTTGCCCGGCTCATCGGGCGGCGGCTCCCGCCGGGGCTTGTCCGCTGACGGAAGGTCAGGGTTCGGCGTCTGCTGCGGTGGCCACTCGAGGTTCGGGTTCAGGCCGGCGGTCGCTGCTCGATGAGATCATCTGGGCGGACTCGGTCCTCCGGAGGCTGCGGCTGTCCGGGTGTTCCGAGGCTAGAGGGTCCTGAGGAGCCTTCGGGGGTTACGCCCGAAGGCAGAGACGTTCTTCCGGGATGGGGGGCTCGGCCCCGTCCGTGCATCTAGGGGGGCAGGGAATAGGGAATGGACAGAACTTTGGGCAAAGTCAGCCGTTTCCCCGGATCGGGGATGGGTAATGAGTTTTTGACGGGGTTGTGCCGGACTCACGAGGCACAGCTGGTCGGCTACCTGACCAAGATGCTCGGCAGAGCGGATCAGGCGTGGGAGGTGGCCCAGGATGCCTACGAAAAGCTGCATCGGATGTATCGGCCGGAGCAGCTGGCGTTCCCGCGCGCGATGCTGTTCAAGGTGGCGACCAATCTGGCATTGATGCGTCTGCGCCGGCAGCGGCTGGAGAGGGCGGTGTTGTCCGGACCGGAGGGGATGGAGGACATCCCGGATGACAGCCTGGGACCGGAGCGGCTGGTGCTCGCCGATCAGATCGGGCGGCGGCTGGTGCAGGTCATCAAGGGGCTGCCGCCAGGGTTGCGCCAGGTATTCGTCATGGCGCATGTCGAGGGCCGGCCCCGCAAGGAAATCGCCGATCGGCTCGGTATCTCGGAGAAGCGGGTCGACAAACGGATGACCCGGGCACTGAAGAGGTGCCGTGTGCAGTTGTCTTCTCAAGGTATTGATCTGGCGAGGGTTGATTGACGATCGGCGGACTCATTTCCGGGTGGCGGCAACGGCGTGCGCGTCAGCAGGCAGCGCGGTGGCTGGCCCGCATGGGTGGCGGCTTCGCGCCTCATCAGAGTGCGTTCGAGACCTGGGTTGCCGACCCGCTGAACTCTCAGGAATTTCAAGAGTTGCGCGCCGTATGTGACGTCGCTTCTGAGATAAGAGGCCCTGCCCGGGTCGCTATCCTCGAGAGCATCGCCGAACCGCGCGTCCGAGCGCGCCTGACAGCCGGGTTGCTGTGGCTTTCAGCGGTGACGGCAGCTGCCATGTTCGCGGCGGTGGCGGTCGGCTGGCTGTGGCTGCGCGACCAGGGTTATCTGTCCCGGACCTATCGGACCCGGATCGGGCAGATCCACAGGGTCGTACTGCCCGATGGCAGCATCGCGTGTCTCAATACACGCACCCGGCTGGAATGGGTGGGCAGTCCGGGCGACCGGCGGGTGCGATTGCTCGACGGGGAGGTGTTCTTCGACGTGGTGCACGACCCGATGCGGCCGTTCCGCATCCTGCTCTCGCACAGCGAGGTCCGTGTGCTTGGAACGCGCTTCGACGTGTACCAGAAGGCCGATGGGGATGTGGTCGTCACCGTACTCAGTGGCACGGTCGTAGTGGAGGGACGGGGGATTGGAGCGGCCGCACGGCCGTCCTGGAGCCGGCGTCTCGGGGCGAATCAGCAGATCGAATATTCACCGGTCGGCCTCGTGACCGACGTGCACGCCGCGCGCGGCACGCGCGTCACCGGCTGGCGCGAGGGGCTGCTCGAGACCCGCGGAGAGCCGCTGTCGAAATTCATCGGCACGCTCAGCCGCTATACGTCGCAGCGCATCGTCATCGCTGATCCGCGCGTCGCGCAGATGCAGATCGGTGGAGCATTCAGCATCCGCGACGTGGATGCCACGATCAGGAGAATTGCCCAGATCGAACCCATCACCGTCACTCATCGGGACGGCGAGGTCATTCTCGGCTACCGGTCCCAGCGGGACGGGGTCGGGACCGACCGCTGAATCATCGGGAGGATCGGACCCCGGACAGGGTGAAGACCGGACCAATTCTTGGAATCAATACCTACAGAGGACCAGCAGATGCTCATACTTACAAGGCGAGTCGGCGAGACGGTGATGATCGGGGACGAGGTGACCATCACGGTACTCGGCGTCAAGGGCAATCAGGTGCGAATCGGTATCAATGCGCCGAAGCATGTCGCGGTGCACCGCGAGGAAATCTACGAGCGGATCAAAAGAGAACAGCGCACCGGAGTGGCCGACGGCGAAGCGCCGAAACCGGTTCCGAGCTTCGCCCCCACGGGCGTCTGAGCGGGGCGGATCTGGCCAGTCACCGGAAGCGCGCAGCGGTGTGCCTCGCAGCGGCGCATCCGCGTGCGCTGGCGGACCGCGACGCTTCCCGGGCGATAGCCGCCACGGGCCATCCCGTGGCGATCTCGGTGCGCACCGGCTCGGGGATGCGCCCGATTGTCGGAAGGCGGTGTCGGAAGGCGGTGTCGGAAGGCGGTGTCGGAAGGCCGGTATATGTGGTATATTAAGTTGGAATAAGTAAAAAAATCGGTCGCTAAATCGGTCGTTCGATACAGCATGCGCTACCAGCAATCTAGGGAAGAAAGCGCCGCAATCCTGCGTCGGGCCCTGCAGCTGATGTCGCCTCACCAGGCAGGGTACCATCCCCTGAGCTACGCGGTCTGGTACGAGCACGCTGGCGATCTCAATCCGGCACTCACCCAGGAGCTCGAGAAGCTGCTCTGCACCGACAGTTCGCTGTCGGACACGGAGATCTGCCGCCTGCATGCGCTGCATATCGCGGCCCGCGATGTGGCGGCCTTCGAGCTTGCGCAGCACGAGCTGCGCGAGCTCATCGGCAGAACGGAGCACGATACGCTCGAGGCGGGGACCACGGTGCAGCGTTTCACGCAGTGCCTGGAGGATGCGCAGGGACGGCTCACCGGCCCCGATGGGGCCGGGTCTGCCGCCCGCGTGATCGGCGAGGTCCTGGAGCAGGCATCGCAGCTGCACGCGACGCTGCGCAGCCTGCACGAGCAGCTCGCGCGCCAGCGCGCCGAGGTCGCCGCGGTCATGGAGCGGCTGGAGGGTGCGCAGACCGAGCCGCTGCGCGACCCACTCACGGGGCTGAACAGCCTCTACGGCTTCAAGCGCGCGGTAGACGTGCGGGAGAACCCGGCCGACTTCACGGAAGTGGCCTTCCTGGCGGTGGACATCGATCACTTCAAACGCATCAATGACACCCACGGTCATGTCATCGGCGACAAGGTGCTGAAGAAGATCGCCGAGATCCTCTGCGCGCAGCTTTCGCCCGATGATGTGGCCGCCCGGGTGGGCGGTGACGAGTTCGTGGTCTTCATGCCCGGCAGGACCCTGGCCGCCGCCGCCGCGCTCGCCGAGACCATCCGCAGCAGTGCGCAGCGTACCCTCATCGTGCGGCCCGACGGTACGCAATTCTCAGGCGAGGTGACGCTGTCGATCGGTGCGGCGAGCGGCCGGTCCGGCGACACGCTCGAATCCCTGCGCCACAACGCCGATCTCGCCCTGTACAGCGCCAAGGCGGCCGGGCGCAACCGCGTGGCGCTCGGCGGTCACTGAGCAACGCCCGGGCCGGGTTGGCGCCGCGCGGTTCGTTGCGGGCTAACATTCCGGAACGTTCACCGCCAGCCCGCCCTGCGAGGTCTCTTTGTAGATCGTCGACATGTCTTCGCCGGTCTGGCGCATGGTGACGATGACGTGATCGAGCGAGACTTTGTGCGTGCCATCGCCGCGCATCGCCAGGCGCGCCGCGTTGATCGCCTTGATCGCGCCCATGGCGTTGCGCTCGATGCAGGGTATCTGCACCAGTCCTCCCACCGGGTCGCAGGTCAGCCCCAGGTTGTGTTCCATGCCGATCTCGGCGGCGTTCTCGACCTGCTCGTTGCTGCCGTGCAGCGCGGCCACCAGACCGGCGGCCGCCATGGAGCAGGCGACGCCCACTTCGCCCTGGCAACCCATCTCGGCGCCGGAGATCGAGGCGTTGTGCTTGTAGAGCATGCCGATGGCCGCTGCCGTGAGCAGAAAGCGCACCACCCCGTCGTCGCTCGCGCCAGGCTCGAAGCGCCGGTAATAGTGCAGCACCGCGGGCACGATGCCTGCCGCACCGTTGGTCGGAGCGGTGACCACGCGGCCGCCGGCGGCGTTTTCCTCGTTGACCGCGAGCGCAAAGGCATCTACCCAGTCCATCGTCTCGAGCGGCCGGGAGGTGGCGCTTTCGGTGAGCTGGCGGTGCAGTTTCGGGGCGCGGCGACGCACCTTCAACGGTCCGGGGAGCACCCCGTTGTGGCGAAACCCGCGCTCGACGCAGGACTGCATCACCTGCCAGATGCGCAGCACCCCCGTGAGCACCGCGTCCTCGCTCGCCCAGGCGCGCTCGTTGGCCATCATCAGCTCGAAGATCTCCAGACCGTGCTCGCGACACAGGGCGAGCAGCTCCCGGGCGTTGGCGAAGGGATAGGGCGGCGTCGCGCGTGTGCTTGCCTCGCGCGGCCGCGCCTCGCCGCCGCGCACGATGAATCCGCCGCCGATGGAGTAGATGTCCTCTTCTCGAAGCGTGTTTGCCCCGGCCCCGGTCGCCGTGAATCGCATGCCGTTGGAGTGTTGCGCCAGCCGCTCGGTGCGCAGCAGCAGCAGGTGTCGCGTCTCGTCAAAGGCGATCTCGTGCCGATCGAGGAGGCGGATGCGCCCGCTCGCGCGGATGCGCTGCAGGGTTGGCTCGATGCTGTCCGGATCGACGGTCTCGGGATCCGCCCCCGTGAGCCCGAGCAGTATGGCGCGATCGGTGCCGTGGCCGAGGCCCGTGAGCGCAAGTGATCCGTACAGTCGCACCGTGAGCTGCGCGACCGAGGGCAGCAGTCTTTCCTCGGCGATGCTCAGCAGAAATTCGCGTGCCGCGCGCATCGGTCCCATCGTGTGGGAGCTCGACGGTCCGATGCCGATCTTGAAGATGTCAAACACGCTGAGAGACATGGCAGCACCCTCCCGCCCCGAAGCTGTTCACGCGAGCCGCGCGGATCGCGAGGTGCGCCGCCGCAGCGGCCTTTCGCGCGCGCCCCGGAGCAGGGCCTGGCGCTCCGCGGGATGGGCATGCAGAGCGGATCCCGGGCTGTCTGCCCGAAGCCGCGCTGCAGGCGTCCCGGCTGGCCAGCCGAGTGCCCTTCCGGCCCGTTCCAGGGAGCGTTCCGACCCCCGGGGGCGCTCATCCGTGGTCACGCACCAATTATCAGCCGCAGCGGGTCCCGGGGGCTTGTCTCACCGCGACAGCCCGCGCCTCAACCGCGACCCCGCAGCCGGCGCAGTACGCGCCGCTGGTGCTTGTCGGGGCGCTCCTGTGGCCGGGGCGCGAGCGCTGCGGCGAGGCGCATCCGCGCGGCGAGTTCGGTGCGGCGCGCCTGGCTCGCCTCGCTCTCCAGGTAGCACCGCAGCGCTTCGCAAGCCGGTCCCCGCCTGGCCGGAATGGCGAGCACCGCACATTCGAATTCGATGGCTCCACGCATGAAGCTCAGCTGGTCGCCCGGGCGCAGCGCATGCGACGGCTTGACGCGTCTGCCGTTGACGTGAACCTTGCCGCCGCTCACGGCCTGCGCGGCCAAAGAGCGTGATTTGAAGAGGCGCGCCGCGAAAAGCCACCGGTCGATGCGCGCCGTGCCGTTGCCGGCTCCCGATTCCGCTGCGTCGCAGGTGCTCATGCCGAGACAGGATACGCGGCGCAGCACTGCTGTCGCGGACGCAAAAAACCTATACGATTGGTTCACGTCGGCGTAGAATCCTCTCCTCTGCGGGCCTCGGCCGCGGAGATCGGAGCCGTGAAGCCCTCGGGCTGAATGCCCCGACTGTCTCATTGCCAGAAAGCCCCCCGAGGGGCTTTTTGTTTTTTGATGGGCCGACAAGATCGCCGCGGGCGATTCGGCATGGCCGGCTGCCGACCCGGGAACGGCTCGGGCGTTGCAGGCGGTCCGTGCGAGCGGCGGGCGCGGTGAGCGGGCGGGCAGGAGCCCGGCGCGAAGCAGGGATCAGGGAACGGACCGGATCCCGGGAGGGAACGGATGGACTGGGTCGCTTTAGAGTAACGAGGCGGGCCGTGTGGCCCTTTTTGTTTTTTGGGGCCCCAGGCCGCAGGAGCATCGATGTCGGCGACATTGCGAGAGCGACTCATCGCCCTCATTGAGCCCTTGCTGGGACGGTTGGGCTACGAGCTGGTGGACCTCGAGCACAGCGCGGGCCGTGGCAGTGCCGTGGTGCGGCTCTATATCGACCGTCCGGACGGTGTGGGCATCGAGGATTGCGAGCGTGTCAGCCGCGAGGTGTCTGCGCTCCTCGACGTCGAGGACCCGATCCCCACGGCCTATACCCTCGAGGTTTCCTCGCCGGGATTCGATCGGACGCTGCGCACCCGGGCGCACTTCGAGCGCTTCGTGGGTTCGCGGGTGTTCGTGGAGCTGTGTGCGCCGCGGGACGGGCGTCGCCGCTACACCGGGACGCTGCTCGCGGTGGATGACAGCGGGCTGGTGCTGCAGGTCGATGAGCAGCGGGTCGCGGTGAGTTTCGCGGAAGTGGGCAAGGCCAGGTTGGCAGGTTAGGCTGGCGTGTCGGGTTGGGCTGCCGGTTGCAGAGGTGATAGTAGTGAACAAGGAAATCCTGATGGTTGTCGATGCCGTCTCCAACGAGAAGGGCGTCGACAAAGAGGTGATTTTCGAGGCCCTCGAGGCGGCGCTCGCCTCGGCTACGCGTCGCAAGCACGGCGAGGAGTGGGACGCGCGCGTGGCGATCGACCGCAAGAGCGGCGATTACGAGACGTTCCGACGCTGGAAGGTGTTCGCGGATGACTCCAACGAGCTGCAGGCGCCCGATCGGGAGCTGCGCCTGGAGGATGCGCGCGACCTCGATCCGAACGCCGAGGTCGGCGGTCTGGTCGAGCAGCCGATGGAATCGGTCTCCTTCGGTCGCATTGCCGCCCAGCAGGCCAAGCAGGTCATCGTCCAGAAAGTTCGCGAGGCCGAGCGGCAGCAGGTCGTCGACGCCTACCGGGACCGCGTCGGCACGCTCGTCAGCGGCGTCGTCAAGCGTGTCGACCGCAACGGGATCTACATCGATCTCGGCTCCAACGCGGAAGGATTCGTGCCGCGCAGCGACATGATCCCGCGCGAGCAGGTCAAGCCGCAGGATCGCATCAAGGCCTTCCTGCGCGAGGTGCGCTCCGAGCTGCGCGGACCGCAGCTGTTCCTGACCCGCACCGCACCGGAGTTCCTGATCGAGCTGTTCAAGCTCGAGGTACCCGAGGTCGGCCAGGGACTGATCCACATACTGGGCGCGGCGCGTGATCCAGGCGTGCGCGCCAAGATCGCCGTGCGCAGCACCGACCCGCGCATCGATCCGGTCGGCGCCTGCGTCGGCATGCGCGGCTCGCGGGTGCAGGCGGTCTCCAACGAGATCGCCGGCGAGCGGGTGGACATCATTCCCCACGACGAGAACCCAGCGCAGTTCGTCATCAATTCCATGTCGCCCGCGGAGGTCATCTCCATCGTCGTCGACGAGGATTCCCACAGCATGGATATCGCAGTTGCCGAGGACAAGCTTTCCCAGGCGATCGGCCGCGGCGGACAGAACATCCGCCTGGCGAGCCAGCTCACCGGCTGGGAGCTCAACGTCATGACCGAATCGGACGCCGAGGCCAAGAGCGAGACCGAGTCCAAGACTCTCGTGCAGCTGTTCATGAAGCAGCTCGATGTCGATGAGGACGTCGCCACCATCCTGGCGCAGGAGGGATTCTCGACCATCGAGGAAATCGCCTACGTTCCGCAGACCGAACTCGCCTCCATCGCCGAGTTCGACGAGGAGATCGTCAAGGAGCTGCGCAATCGCGCCCGCGACGTGCTGCTGACCCAGGCGATCGCCAGCGAGGAGTCGCTCGAGCAGGCCATGCCGGCCGATGATCTGCTGCTGCTCGAGGGGATGAGCCCGGATCTGGCACTGGCTCTGGCGCGGCGCGGGGTGTGCACTCGCGAAGATCTGGCCGAACAGTCGGTCGACGACCTGTCGGACATCGAGGGCCTGGCCCCGGAAGAGGCGGGCAAACTCATCATGACCGCGCGGGCGCCTTGGTTCGCGGCGAGTCACTGACCGGGGGTGCATGAGCTATGGCGGAAGTGACGGTAGCCCAATTTGCCGAGGTCCTGAAGGTGCCCGTGGATCGGCTGCTCGTGCAGCTCGATCAAGCCGGGATCCAGGTGAGCGGGCCCGAGGACCGCATCAGCGATGATGCCAAGCTGGAGCTCCTGACCCATCTGCGCCGCAGCCATGGGGCGGTGGCGGCTGCCGAAGGCGATGCGGCGCCGCGGCGCATCACGTTGAAGCGCAAGACGCAGAGCGAGCTGAAGCTGGCGAGCGTGCAGGGGCGCTCTCGCACCGTGAGCGTTGAGGTGCGTACCAAACGCACCTACATCAAGCGCGGCGTGCTCGAGGAGCAGGCACGCAAGCAGCACGATGAGATCGAGCTGAAGCGGCGTGAGAGCGAGGAAGCCGAGCGCCTCGAGCGGGAACGGCTCGAGGCCGAGCGCCGCGAGCACGAGCGCCGGGAAAACGAGCGGCTGGAGGCGGAGAATCGCCGCCGGATCGAAGAAGAGGAGGCGGCCCGCAAGCGCGCTCAGGATGAGGCCCGGCGCGCGGCCGAGCAGCGTGCCCAGGAGGAGAAGGAGCGCCAGGAGCGCGAGGAGCAGGAGCGTCGAGCGATCGAACAGGCCAAGGTCGTCCCGGCCGAGCCGCCTGCGAAGGTCAAGGAGGCCGAGCCTGCGGCTCGTGCGCCGGCGGCCGCGCGGGAAAAGCCCGCGGTCGACGATCGCCATACGCGGTACGGCCGCGAAGAGCTGCACGTCGCGACCGATGTCAGCTCGCGATTCAAGAAAAAGCGCCATGTCAAGACTCGTCCGGTAGCGAGCTCAGCCGAGGGCCGCCACGGGTTCGAGAGGCCGACCGCCCCGGTGGTGCGCGAAGTGAGCATCGGAGAAACGATCACCGTGGCCGAACTCGCCCAGAAGATGGCGGTGAAGGCCCCCGCGGTCATCAAGTCGCTGATGAGCCTCGGCGTCATGGCCACGATCAACCAGCCCCTCGATCGGGACACGGCGGTGCTGGTCGTCGAGGAAATGGGCCATACGCCGAAGCTGCTGCAGGAGAACCAGATCGAGGTCGGCCTGCAGGGCGCAGGGGAGCAGGAGGCCGAGCTCGAATCCCGTCCGCCGGTCGTGACCGTCATGGGCCATGTCGACCACGGCAAGACCTCGCTGCTCGACTACATCCGCCGTACCAAGGTTGCCGCCGGTGAGGCGGGCGGCATCACGCAGCACATTGGCGCATATCACGTCGAGACGCCCAAGGGCGTCGTGACGTTCATCGACACTCCGGGCCATGCGGCGTTTACCACCATGCGGGCCCGGGGCGCGCGGGCGACCGACATCGTCATCCTGGTCGTGGCGGCCGACGATGGTGTCATGCCGCAGACCGTCGAGGCGATCCAGCATGCCCGCGCCGCGGGAGTGCCGATCGTGGTGGCGGTCAACAAGATCGACAAGAGCGGGGCGGACCCTGACCGGGTGCGAAGCGAGCTCGCCAAGCAGGAGGTGATTCCCGAGGAGTGGGGGGGACAGAACATATTCGTCAACGTTTCGGCACATACCGGCGAAGGCATCGACGGACTGCTCGAGGCGGTGCTGCTTCAGGCCGAGGTGCTCGAGTTGCGCGCGCCGCGTACCGGACTCGCCGCAGGCGTGGTCATCGAGTCGAGTGTCGAGAAGGGCCGTGGCGCGGTGGCCACGGTGCTCGTGAAGAAGGGCACGCTGCATCTGGGCGACCCCATCATCGCGGGTACCGAGTTTGGTCGCGTGCGCGCGATGTTCGATGAGAACGGCCAACCCATCGAGGCAGCCCCGCCTTCGATGCCGGTGGTCGTGCTCGGTCTTGCCGGGGCGCCGAATGCCGGTGAGGAGATTCTTGCGGTCGAGAGCGAGCGCAAGGCACGCGAGGTGGCGCTGTACCGCCAGAGCAAGTCGCGCGACGTCAAGCTCGCCCGCCAGGCGACGCGCGCCGAGGACGTGTTCTCGCAGCTCGGCGAGGAAAAGAGCGGGGTCGTCGCGATCCTGATCAAGGGAGACGTGCAGGGCAGCGTCGAGGCGCTGCGCGAGGCGCTCGCCAAGCTCTCCACAGACGAGGTACAGGTCAAACTGGTTGCGAGCGGCCTCGGCGGCATCACCGTCTCGGACGTGCA
The DNA here is from genome assembly GCA_021817875.1 of Pseudomonadota bacterium. The sequence continues at coordinate 952 of JAKAFQ010000079.1, read as the reverse complement.
GCTGGCGGCGGCCTCCAAAGCGCTCGTCATCGGGTTCAACGTTCGCGCCGATTCCGGGGCGCGTGAGGCCATGAAGGAAACAGGCGTCGAAGTGCGCTACTACAGCATCATCTACGAAGCGATCGACGACGTGAGGCAGATGATGACGGGCCTGCTGCGCCCGGAAATCAAGGAACAGATCGTGGGTGTGGCGCAGGTGCGCGAGGTGTTCCGCTCCAGCAAGTTCGGCGTGGTGGCCGGGTGCCTGGTGACCGAGGGCTTCGTGAAGCGCAACAATCCGATTCGCGTGCTGCGTGACAACGTGGTGATCTTCGAAGGAGCGCTCGAGTCCCTGCGCCGCTTCAAGGACGACGCCAGCGAGGTTCGCGCCGGCACCGAGTGCGGCATCGGCGTGAAGAACTATCAGGACGTGCGTGTGGGCGATCAGATCGAGTGCTTCGCGCGTGTCGAGGTCGCCCGGACCCTGCAGTAGCGGGAAGATCATGAGTGCGGCCGGCCCGAGGGGGCGCAAGATCGAGGCACAGATGCAGCGGGTGCTCGCGGCTCTGATCGCCCGTGAAGTCAAGGACCCGCGTGTGGGCAGCGTGACCATCACGGCGGTCGGGCTTTCGCCCGACATGGCGCTGGCGCGGGTGTTCTTCGTTCCCTTCGCGTCCACGCATTCGCCGGAGGAGGTGCGCCGCGGCCTGACGCATGCCGGCGGGTTCCTGCGCGGTGAGGTCGGCCGGGCGCTCGGGATGCGTCACGCACCGCGGCTCGAGTTCATTCTGGACGACACGGCCGAAAAGGCGGCCGGGCTCACCGATCTGATCGATCAGGCAGTGGCTCAGGACGAGGCCAGGCACAAGCTTTCCTGATATGCCTACCGGCATCGTGTTGCTCGACAAGCCCGAGGGGCTCTCGTCGAACGCCGCGCTGCAGCGCGTGCGCCGGCTCCTCGGGGCCGCCAAGG
>JAKAFQ010000719.1 GCA_021817875.1 Pseudomonadota bacterium | reverse complement strand
CAACGATACGCCCGCAACCGAGAACCACTTCATGGGGCACCTCCTTCGATCAGTCCCGGAAATCCGCGGTCGGCCCCGCCGCCCCCGGGGCGACGGCGCCGCCGCTGTTCCACGCTGCGAGGCCGGCGCGCCCCGCGCGCAACCGGCCTGAGCCGTAGCGGGCGGCGGCACCGCCGACCGTCAGCGCGGCCGCCGAGCCCCATCGGTTGGCGCCGGAGGCGAGCGGCCGGGCGCCGAGGCCGAGGGTCCGGCCCACCACACCGTAGGTCACGAGCGCCGCACCGCCGGCGAGCCCGGCGGCAATCGGCATGACCTGGCGCATGAACAGAAACACCAGCACCGTGACCAGCAGCAGGTCGAGCGCATCGACCGTATCGAGAGCGCTGCCGAGGGCGGCGGTCTGGCGGGCATAGGAGGCCACCAGTTGCAGCAGCAGCGCGGCGGTCATCACCGTCAGGAGGGTGATGAGCGCGTAATTGGCGAGCTGGGCGATCCAGGCCTCGAAGAACCTGCGCGTGGCCTCGAACAGCAGCATGGCGATGAACAGCGGCCCGAGCGCGAGCAGCACCGACAGCGCGACGCTCGAGAGCGCCAGCAGGAACATCGTGTAGACGCACAGCAGCCCCACCAGCAGCCACACCGCCGCCCCGGCGAGATAGAACCCGAAGCTGCTCACCCAGACGCCGCCGGCCTGAAACAGGCGGCTCGCCACCTCTCCGCCCTGGTTCCAGATGGCATCGAGGGTCTGAACCGGATCGCCCGCGCCGACGAGCTCGGCGGCGAGCTGCGCAGGGGCGCGATAGAAGGTATCGACCAGCAGCGTGTTGTACAGCCACAGGTGCAGTCCCACGCCGAGCACCAGCACCAGCGTCAGGATGCGTTTCAGACCGGCGGCGAACGGCTCCTCGATGCGCCCGGTGAGCAGCAGATACCCCCACACCATGACGTACACGGTGCCGAGACTGATCACCGCGGGCTCGAGCAGCAGAGCCACCCTGGCGGTGCTCGCCCCGATGTAGCTCGTCAGCTCGCCGTTTAGCCAGGTCCAGAACGTCTGAAAGAAACCCATGTTGCCCCCCGATTACCTGTCGTCGCGCGCCGCGCTCAGGGCGTGGGCTGGAATCGCGTCGCGAAATCACCCTGGGCGGCGATGGCGCGCTCGCGCGCGCGCTCCTCGTCGGCCCAGTGCTGCGCCTCGGCCGTCGCAAACAGGATGCGCAACTTGGTCTGCTCGTTCTCGAGCATGGCCTGTTCGGAGTCGATGCGTGCGGTGAGATCGAGGATCGCCTTCTGATCGTGGGCCGTGCCGATGGCATCGATCAGCTGCTGCAGCGAGGCGAAGCGGCCGCTCGAGTTCGCGAGCGCCTGCCGGGAAAGCGCCTGCAGCAACACCACGCCGCGCCGGTCGGAGGCGATCTGCGCCCGCGCCGCGGCCGAGAGCGCCCCGAGCTGCGGCGCGCTGAGCACCGTGTCCCCGGCGAGCGCCCGGCGGGCGCTCGCCGCGAGCGCGCCGTAGCCCGACGGGGGCCACTGGGCGAGCACGGCCGAGAGTTGTGCCCAGTCTCTGGGCAGGTAGTTGCGGCGGACATTCGACAGCAGCCCCTGCATGCCCCGATCGCCGGTCATGGCGGCGAGCTGCTGGCGGGAGTCGGCGAGGTTTTGACGCGCGGTCGTCAACGCCTGCTCGAGCGTCCGCACTTCGGTGCTGAGTCGCGCAACCGCCGCGACGTCGATCACCGCCCACTGCGCATGTGCACTCGCGGCCGCAAGCAGCGCCACGAGGGTGAGGGGGGCCAGGGCTTTGCGGGACATGGCGGGCTCCTTCGGGTTCAGCCGCCGTTCGGCGGCGTCAGGAATGCATCGAGCCAGTGATCGGGATCGGCGCCTCGCTCACACAACAGCCGCTCCAGGCGCTCGAGGCCGGCGGCGCGTCCCGAGATGACTTCCACCTCGCGCTCGAGGCCGGCGAGGTCGAGCTGGCAGACGACGCTCTGATGACCCTGTTTGACGAGAAAGGCGCGCTCGGCGGGATCGAGCCCCTCGCGGATCAGGGTCAGCTCGCGATGCGTCAGGCCGAGGCCAAGCGTGTATTCCTCGGGGGAAGCGGCCGGATTCGGGAAGAAGATCTTGGTCGGGGTCTGCTCGACGATGGTGCGGCTGATGCGGCTCTGCAGCACGTCGCTCGCGCTCTGGGTCGCGAGGGCCATCACACCATTGAGCTTGCGCCAGGTCTTCGGTCCGTCCTTGGCGAACTGCTCGAACGCCGGATCCTCGAGCAGCCGCCAGAACTCATCCATCCAGCACACCAGCCGCCTGCCGTCGAGAAGCTGGCGCACCAGATGAAACAGATACAGGCTGATGGGCGCGCGGCAGCGCTCGTTGTCGAGAAATTCCGTGACGTCGAAGCCGAACACCCGGGCGGCGCACAGGCGCTGCAGCACCGAGTCGGTCGGGTTGTCGAACACCCAGGCATACTCCCCCTGGGCCGCCTCGCACCAGCGCGCGAGTCGCGCATGCACGCCCTCCGGATCGGTGGGATCGAGAAACTCGAGCAGCCTCGAGAGCCGGCGCACGGCGGGGGCGAGCGAGAGCACCCCGCGCAGCGCCTGGTCGAGATCCTGCTGCTCGCGCGCCGACAGTGCGCGGCCCGTCGCCGGCCGCGCCAGCAGCTGCAGCCAGCCGCGCAGGAATTCCAGGTGCGCCGCCGCGGCGGGCAGCGCCAGGGGATTGAAGCCGGTGGGCTCGCCGTTGCGCAGCCGCAGGTACTGCCCGCCGAGGGCGCGGACCAGGATCTCGAGCCCGCGATCCTT
>JAKAFQ010000718.1 GCA_021817875.1 Pseudomonadota bacterium | reverse complement strand
CTCTTCATACAGGTCATTGCGCATGGTCACGTAGTCGGCCTGAGCGTAGTCCGTCGGCGTCAACGGATACGGGTTGTGGAAGAATGCATAATCCTGGTACTCCGTGTAGCTGTTCTCGAAGTTCTGATCCTGCCAGACGTACGAGGTGATGGAGGTCAGGAGGACACTCTTCCCCAGAGCACTGGCGATCTTCAGACTGGGGATGAACATCCGGTCGGTCGCGGGTATCGGGTATCGCAGAGCAAAGCGATAACGGCCCGCCGACGGATTTGAATCGGCGATTTCGTACCCACCCCCATCATGATAATTCAATCGCTGGTAGTACAGGTTCGGCATGATCTTCAGCGAATCGCCGGCCGCCCATACCGCTCCGACCCGGAACGCTTCGGTCTGCTGACTATTGACGTCATGACCGAGCACCGGGCCGCAGCCGGCTCGCGCCACCAGGGGCTGACAGCGGTCGATCCAACCGCCGTCGCGTCGATAGTAACCGCTGGCACGCAGCCCGAGACGGCCGGGAATCACGGGCGCCCCATGCGCGAAGCCGACCGCGTAGCTCGGAGAGCCGTACAGCGTATCCGAACCCGAAAGGTCGACGAGCGTACTGGAGCGCGCCAGACTGGGCGGAGTGGGAATGAAACGGACCGCGCCGCCCTCGGCGCTGTTGCCGAACAGGGTACCCTGTGGACCCTGCAGAACCTCCACCCGTTGCATGTCGAACACCACGGGATACAGCAAGGTCGCGCCGTTGTTGAACTCGCTCGCGCTGACCAGGATTGGCGTGTCGTCGTAGTAGATTCCGGTCGTGGGCGCGCCGGTACGGGACTGGATACCGCGGATCTCGATGTTGGTTTGCGCGCTGCCGCCGAACTGATTTTGCTGTGCAAAGTGAACGCCTGGTGTCAGGGCAGCGATCTGCGCGACGGAGTGCACCCCTTGTGCCAGCAGCTGACGGCCGGTGTACGCGCTGATGGTGATTGGCACCTTGCTGACGTCGACGGCCGTTGCCTCCTTGGTGGCGGTAACGACGACCGGCGCAAGCTGCAGGACGGGCGCCGCGCCGGGAGCCGCGTAATCCGTAGCGAGCGCTTTCGCCGTCCATCCGCCAAGGGGCACAATCCACAACACGCACGCCATGATCGAGTGACACTTCATGAGAACCCCGCTAGTTTTCCGTAGACATCGCACATGCGGCTGTGACGCCGTGCGGAAGCGCCACGCTGGCGCGCAGTCTCGCCGACGCACGCGCCCTCGCGGCGTGTCGGCGGTGTCCCGGGCTGGTCCGCCGCCTCGTCGAGACAACCGACGGCACCGGCTTACAAATACGGGGCCTGCCGCGCGCTGCTGCATACCGCCTTGCATCCGGCAATCGCGCAGGCCACACCGGGCTCCGCATTCCGATCGAATCCCGGCGCGACTGGCAGCGGAACTGCTGCCCGGCGAGGCCCCGCAAAATCAAACTCTTCGGTACGGACGTGTAATCGACCGTGGTCTCAGAAGGTGGTCTCCACGCTGACTCCCCAAGTGCGTGGATTGCCCCAGAACGCGTCATTTCCCGGGGTACCAGCCTGCCCCGTACCGCCGCCGATGCCTTCGATGTAGGTGGCAGCGGTGGCGTTGTGCACGTAAAACTGCACGTTCCAGCTCCTGTAGCCGAAGCTCAGGTACAGATCGAGCAGTCGCCGTGCCGACAGGCGGTAAAAGCCCGTGTTCTGAAAGATCGAAGCCCATTGCGACCCGGTGTACGAGTAAGTAACGCGAGGCGTGAGCGTCCTGCTTTCGCCGAGGTCGAAGATATAGGACAGCGACACGTTGCCTTGAAATTGCGGCGAGTATGGGTCAGCCTCGCCGTTCAGGTTCAGAATGTAGGGCGTATAGTCGTTGCAGCCGCTCGTCTGTGCAGATGCGCATTGCGGTAGATTGGTATTGACGCCTGCGGGCAACTCATAGGACGCGATCGCGTGCGCCGCGCCGAGCACCGAATGATTGTAGGCGAGACCGACGTCACCTTGCCAACCTCCCAGACGTGCCTGCGACGAGAACTCCAGACCATCAATCTTGGAGTTGCCCAGATTGATGACGATGTTCCCTCCGCCCAGAGGATTGAGGACCTGCTGCTGCATGTTGTCGTACTGCATGTAGTAACCCCCGAGCTGGGTTCGCAGGTGATGCTCGAGGAACTGCCCCTTCCAGCCCATCTCGTAGTCGTTGACGTACTCCGGCGCGAAGTCGCTCTGGGCGTTGTTGATGCCACCGTCCTTGAAACCCCTGGCCCAGAAGACGTAGAAATGCTGTCCGCGCAACGGCGTCCAGTTCAACGCCACTTTCCCCGACGGCACACTCTTGGAGTAGCGGCCCACATTCGAGATCACGATACCCGGCCCCGGAATCGTGAACGCACCCGAGGTCGTCTGGCCATCATCGCTGTAGCGCGCGCCCACCTGCAAACGCAACGAATGAAGAATTTGCCAGTCTATCTGGCCGAAGGCGCCGAACAGGTGCACGTGGGTGCCGATTCGGAAGTAGATATTGGCGTTTTGAGAGCCGGGTTCCGGCAGTGCACCATAGGGGTATTCAATGGTGTCGACTGGTGTCGATCGATAGAAGTACGAGACGCCCGCGAGCCATGTTACCCGCCCGATGTTCGGCGAAATGAAATCGAACTCCTGGCTGTAGTAGGGATCTCGGCCAATGTTCTGCAGCCAGTATTTGCCGCCCGTTCCCACCGGTGCCGCGGACGCATCGACGTCGTCGATGCGTCGCTCATGCAGCACCTGGTAGCCGGTCAGGGAACGCAGCGTGATGCCACC
>JAKAFQ010000717.1 GCA_021817875.1 Pseudomonadota bacterium | reverse complement strand
CTTATGAAGCTGTCGAGCAGCTGCGCGACCGGCGGAAAGCTCTTCGGGACAAGTCCGTCGGCCGCACCCTTCTTGCCGAGGTTGGCCCCCTCGACGGTCAGCCACAGGAGTACGTCACCGCCCGCCGCGAGTGCGTTGTTGGCAAGAACCAAGGGCGTGGCGACGCGATCGGCATCGCCATTAAAGTGGGTCACGGTGAAAAGGTACTTGTTCTGTTGCGAGGTCATGATCTGTTCTCCTTCGTTGATGGTGACGGTGCTCAGGCCTTGACCGCCAGGATGGATACGCTCTTGACGCCGTACTTCCTGGCGGCACCTTGAGCGTTGTCGGAAATGAACCGGTATTGCGGGTTGTCCTGAACCGTCTCGACGCGCAGTCCGGCGCGCTCGATCGCATCGAGGTAGCAGTCCACCTGCATGGCCCCGCCGATACAGGCCGCCCACAGCGTGGCATTGCAGGTGATACCCTCCGGTAACTGGACTTCGGTGACGATGTCGGCGATCGCCAGCCGCCCGCCGGGCCGCAACAGCCGCGCCGCTTCGTTGAACACTTGCTGTTTGTCCGGCGCCAGGTTGATCACCCCGTTGCTGATGACCGCATCAAACGTACCGTCTTCGCAGCGCACGCCCTCGATGTAGCCCTTCAGGTAGGAGACATTTTCGAAACCGGCTGCGGCCCGCAGGCGCTCGGCCTTTTCAAGCTGCGCGTCGGTCATGTCCACGCCGACTACTTTTCCGGTCTTGCCGACATGCAGCGCGGCGACGAAGCTGTCCATGCTCGATCCGCTGCCCAGATCGACGACGGTCTCGTCGGGCTGCAGCTTCGCGAGGTCGAAGTAATAACCGACCCCGGCGAACGAATCGATGGCCTCAGCCGGAATGCGGTCGAGATCGGCGCCGCGATAGCCCAGGCGTTCGGCCAGCGCCCGGCCCATTTCGAAGTGAAATTCGCCGTGCGGGTCGAGTGCGACCTTCCGATACATCTCTTTGACCTTCTGTTCGAGCTCGATCCTATTCAGCGACTTCGGTTGCGTATCGGTGGCAATGGCGGTGGTCATGGCGGATATCCTCCTGGAGAAAAGAACTAGCGGGTTACTTCGTCGAGCATGGCGGTGAAAAGCGGGGCAAGTTCGTCGCCGGCCTTCTTCAGACTCGGGTGCGGATTGAGCGCGTTCATGAACTTCGGATGCAGCATCGAGACCTTCGTCTGGCCGGCCTCCTGGTAGATGCCGAGATGCCCGCAGGGTGCCAGCGCAGAAACGTGCAAGCCGGCGGCCCAGATGTCTTTCGCCACCGAAGGCACGCACAACTTCACCAGCATCACCTCGCCGTTCTTCACCTTGTTGTCGCCAAGGTAGAGCCATTTGTTGTCAGCAACGTAGGTCTTGATTGCGCCGAACACGGCTTCCGGCGACTTGGCGCTCGTCTTGATAACGAAGAGGTCGTTCGCGGCGGTATGCTCATCGGCGAAAGCCGGCGTGGCGACGACCACCGCCAGCAGCGCGGTGTGCAGCAGGCGTTTGATGAGATTTTCCTGGCGCCGGTGCGGCCCAGCCGCGAAGGCCAACGTGTCGACTCCGGGTTTAGCAGCCGCCGTCATAGGCATAGTCATGGTGTACCTCCATTTCGATTGAACGTGCGCTGGCGAAAGCTCAGCGTGGGGTCACGATACCGGGCAGACCTTCCGGTCTTCTTCCGGCAGTCTTCCGTTCGGTGCGGCAGGCAGGGCCGGTGGCCGAGGCGCCGGCAAGCCATTGGACTTAAGGTGAAGTGCTAGGGGCGGCCGCCCCGGAAGCTGGGTCACGCCGGCTTACTGCGGCCCGGCCATGTGGTCGAACAGGTAGGTCATCGGCGAAGTGGAGCCCTTCAATACCGACCCCTGCATCAGCTGCAGCGCCTGCTGGCGCGCGTTCTGATGGCCGCCGGTGTTGCCCCGCGCTCGCTCCACGCCACTGCGGACGATGGCGGAGCAAGCCTCGCCCACCGGGTTACCAGTCTTACTGACGAGTTGCTCGAGGCGCTGCGCGCAGCGTGCCGCGCGCTCGATATCGCCGCCTTCAAGGTAGTAGAGTGTCAGCCAGGGATAGAGGTCCAGACTGCAGGCGGTACACGGACCGCTCGCTTCGAGCAGCGCTTCGCTCAGTGCCACCAGCTTGGCCACCTGCGCGCTATCTTCGGCCTGCAGACGATTCCAGATACCGACGCTATAGAGCCTCTGCAGGCAATGATCGCGGATCGACGCGCGCTGCGCGTGCTCGAGGCCTTGCTGCACCGACCGCCATCCCAGGTCGAGGGCGTTGCTCAAGGTATGAAGCACGGCACGGCGCGCAAGCGCATACGCCATGCCGGCCGGTGAACCGACCTTGTCGTGCAGCGCCAGGCTGGCGTCGAGCTGGGCTAGCGCACTGGTGGTGTCACCCTGCCACAGATGAATCGTCCCCAGCGCGTACTGGCAAATGGCAACGCAACGCAGGTCGCCCAGCCGATCCGCCTCAGCCGCGACTTCCTGCATAAACGTGGTGGCTTGATCCAGCATCGCATCGTCGTGCACATGGTATTCCCACAGGCACAAGTGAGCATCGGTCGCCACCACCAGGTCGGGCGACCAACGACCATGCTGCAGCCGTTGTCTCTCGTAATGCAGTCCTTCCTGCCAGCGCCCGAGCGGCAAATAGGCCATGGCCAGGATCTCGCAGGCCTGCGCCGATTCCACCGCGGCTTGCGCCGATTCCGCCAGATCGAGCGCACGATGTGCGTATTCGGCCGCTTCCTCGAGCCGGTTGAAGTGCCACAGGTAAAGCGCACGCAGGAT
>JAKAFQ010000716.1 GCA_021817875.1 Pseudomonadota bacterium | reverse complement strand
GTTGCCGATCAGATAGTGGAATCGCTTGTTCGTGTCCGCGGCGTTGCCGAAACCCGTGTACTGGCGCATCGTCCACGGCTGCCTGCGGTACATGAGCGGGTGAATGCCGCGTGTGAACGGGTACTCCCCGGGTTGGCCCACCATCGAATAGCCGCCGGTCCGCTCGACATCGGCCGGCCCATAGACCGGCTGGATCTCGATTCCCGATTCATTCACGACCGGCCCGGACTGTTTTGAGTCGCTCATGGAACATTTGCCTCGACGAACGCCACTATCTCGTCCAGCCGTGAACTCGACGGGAACACACCCTTGAATCCGAGCGCCCGCAGATCGGCGTGATCCGCTTTGGGGATGTTGCCGCCGATGATCCACAGCCGGTTGCCGAGTCCGGATTGCTCCAGCATCGGCTTGAGCTTGCGGCAGAAATCCAGGTGTGACCCGGCCATGCTGGACAGCGCGACCACGTCGGCATCGTTCTCGCGCGCAATCTTCGCGATCGATGCCGGTGTCTGACGCAAACCGGTGTAAATGACCTCGAAGCCGGCATCCATCAGCGCACGCGCCACCACCTTGGCGCCATGATCGTGTCCGTCGAGACCGGGTTTGCCGAGGACGATCCGGATCGGCCGTTTTTGATTCATCGCGTCAACTCCCGTGCGATGACCAGCTTCAGTATCTCGCTGGTTCCGCCACCGATCAAGGTGAAACGCACGTCGCGCAGGTAACGTTGGATCGGATATTCCATCGCGTAGCCGTAGGAGGCGTAGATTCGGGCCGCCTGATCGCAGACGTTCGCGGCGGTCTCACTTGCCAGCAGTTTGGCCATGGCCGCTTCGCGGTGATGGGGCAAGCCGGCGTCGTAGCGGCGTGCCGCTTCGTACACGAGCAGCTTGGCGGCGTCGAGTCCGGTCGCCATTTCCGCAAGCTTCAGCTGGATAGCCTGGTAGGCGCTGATCGGCTTGCCGAACTGCTTGCGTTCGCAGGCGTAACGGATCGATGCATCGAGCGCGGCGCGGGCGATGCCGACCGCCATGGCGCCGGTGATGACGCGGATTTCCGCGAGCGTCTTGCGCAGGTGTTCTTCGCCGTCGCCTTCGACGCGCGACAGCCGGTGGGTGTCGGGGACGAAGCATCCGTCGAGGCTCAGCTCGGCGGTCGGCAGGGCCCACACGCCCATCTTGTGGATGTTGCGTCCAACCTGCAGCCCGGCGAAGCCGCGCTCGACGAGAAAAATCGTCAGCTTCGACTCGGCTCCGGCACGCGCGAACACCGTGAAGAAATCCGCGACGGTAGCCGAGGTGACCCATGTCTTCTGACCCGTGAGCAGGTAGCCACCGTCAGTGCGCTCGGCGCGCGTCGCGATGCCCGCGAGGTCGCTGCCCGCATTGGGTTCGGTCATGCAGATCGCGCCGATTTTCCTGCCTTGCAATGCGGGCCGGAACAGGCGTTCCTTGATGTCCGGGTTGCCGAGCAGCTGCAGGAATTTCGTGCCCATCAGCGACTGCATGGCGGCAGCGCCGGCGAGCGACAGCGAGCCGCGGGCGACTTCCTCCAGGGCGAGGCAGAATTCGGTCAAGCGCATGCCGGTGCCGCCATCGGTCTCCGGATAACGCATGCCGAACAGGCCGACGTCCGCGAGCAGTGCGAACAGTTCCGTCGGAAAAGCACCGGCCGTGTCGAGGTCCGCGGCCTTCGGGGCGATGGTTTCGTCGCACAGGCGGGCGAACGTGTCGCGCACCTGGCGCTGTTCTTCGGTGAGGTGCAGATCCATCAGGCGTTACCGTCCGTTACGACGCTCAGAATCGCCGCACGCACATCCGCGCGGCGCAATTTACCGAGCGCATTGCGTGGCATGGCGTCGAGGAAATGCAGCTCGCGAGGGTGCTTGTAGCGGGCCAGTCGGTCCCCGAGCATCAGCTTGACCGCATCCAGGCTCAGTTCGGCGCCATCACGCAGGACGATCGCCGCCACGACCATCTCACCATACCTCTCATCCGGCTTGCCGACCACGCAGACCTCCAGGATCGATGGGCTGTCGAGCAGCAGGGTCTCGACCTCCTCGGGATAAACGTTCTCCCCGCCGGTGATGATCATGTCCTTCTTCCGCGACACGACGTACAGGTAGCCGTCGGGATCCAGGTGTCCGATATCCCCGGAGCAGAACCAGTCATCGCAGAAGGCGGCGGCGGTCTGGGTCGGCTGGTTCCAATAGCCACTCATGACATTGCGCCCCCTGACGAGGATTTCTCCGTCGACACCCACGGGAACGTCGGCACGGGTACCATCCACGATGCGGATCTCGCAATGCAGCGCCGGCGCGCCGGCGGATCCGGGACGCAGCGCCGCATCTTCCCGGCGCTGGTACGCGGCGATGGGAGAGGTCTCGGTCGAACCGTACACCTGCGCCAAGGGAATTCCCAGGGAATTGATGCGTTTCGCAAACTGCTCGGACACGATGGTCGATCCGGTCGTGATCATGCGCAGCGAAGCCAGTTTCGACGGGCTGCAGTCCGGCAGCGAGAGCATCGCGGTAAGCTGTGCCGGAACCAGGACGGTGAGCGTGATACGTTGCGTATCGATCGTCCGTAGTGCTTCTTCGGCGCTGAAGCGCGCATGCAGCACCAGCGATGCGCCGGCATGCAGCGCCGGGAGGCTGAGGATATTGAGCCCGCCGACGTGAAACATCGGCAGCGTCGTCAAGACCCGGTCCTGGCTGGTCAGGTCGTGCATGTGCGTGCTGTTGGCCGCGTTGCATTCGAGCGCGTCCTGCGTGAGGACGACGCCCTTCGGCGTCCCGGTCGTTCCCGATGTGT
>JAKAFQ010000715.1 GCA_021817875.1 Pseudomonadota bacterium | reverse complement strand
TAGCCTCTTTCAGGGAAAGACCTCGCTCGAACACCTGGAAATGCATCCTCTTTTCCGGTGCTATCCATGCTGTCTCGATGACCGGCTTATAGCTGTTTCGCAGCGGGATATCGAACTTCTCATAGTCGCGCTTCCTGCCTTCCCTCATATCGAGCCCTCTCAAAAAGCGGTGGATGGACTCGGCAGCCTCCATACCTTCCCTCATTGCTTCCACCATGAATCCTGTCTGGCGGACATCGCCGCCGATGAATACTGCCTGGTCTCTGGAGCTCTGCAGAGTGAACTGGTCGACCTCGAGCTTGCCGAAGAATCCTGACTTGTCACACCCCCACACACCCAAGGGCGCCGAGTGCGTCTACGGCCTGCATGCGGTGCGCATCATGCTGGAGCGGCACCCGCAGCGCGTGCTCGCCCTGCGGGTGGACGAGCGGCGCGAGGACCCGAAGGTCCGGCACATCGAGGCGCTGGCGCAGCAGGCGGGCGTGCCGCTCGAGCGCGTCGAGGCGTCGCAGCTGCGCCAGAGACTCGGGGACGTGGTCCACCAGGGGCTCCTCGCCGAGATCCGCCCGCTCGCGCCGTGGACGGAGGATCAGCTGCTCTCGGCCCTGGAGGGCGCGCCGCCGCCGCTGCTGCTCGCCCTCGATGGGGTGCAGGACCCGCACAATCTCGGCGCCTGCCTGCGCACGGCCGATGCCTGCGGGGCGCGGGCCGTCATCGTGCCGCGCGACCGGGCGGCGCACCTGACGCCCGTGGTGCGCAAGGTGGCGGCCGGCGCCGCCGAGACGACCCCGCTCGTGGTGGTGACGAACCTGGTGCGTACCCTGAAGATGCTGCAGCAGGCCGGCCTGTGGGTGCTCGGCGCCGATGCGCAGGCGCCGGGGCCGGCCCGTGAGGCCGACCTGGCGGGCCCGGTGGTGTTGGTCCTCGGCGCCGAGGGCGCGGGACTGCGCCAGCTCACGCGACAGACCTGCGACGCCCTGGTGCACCTGCCGCGGCGGGGGGCGGTCGAGAGTCTCAACGTGTCGGTGGCGGCCGGGATGCTGCTGTACGAGGCGCTGCGCCAGAGAGGAGCCTGAGCGGCCGGCGCGGCACCTGCCGGCGACGCATTGCAGTGGCCGGACGATTCCAGTATTCTGCGCGCCCCCTCGGGGGGCCATGCGCGTGGCGCGTGGCGTCTCCTTGCCGCACCGATGCAGCCTCGCGAAGGGCGGCTTTCATCCGTAAGGAGGACACATGAGGCATTACGAGATCGTGATTCTCGTCCATCCCGATCAGAGCGAGCAGGTGCCCGCGATGATCGAGCGCTACAAGGGCATGATTGCCGCCGGCTCGGGCCTGGTGCACCGCCAGGAAGACTGGGGCCGCCGCCAGCTCGCCTATCCGATCGCCAAGGTGCACAAGGCGCACTACGTGCTCATGAACATCGAGTGCGATCAGAAGACCCTCGATGAGCTGACCGGAGCGTTCCGCTTCAGCGACGCCGTGCTGCGCCACCTGGTGGTCAAGATGGACTCGGCCGAGACCGAGCCCTCGCCGATGGCCAAGGGCGGTGAAGAGGAAGGCGAGGCGGGCAAGGGCCGCCGCGAGCGCCCACGCGAGGACGCCGGCGCCGCTCCCGAAGGGGAAGGGGAGCCCGCCTGAGGCCCCCCTCCGACACCCACCCTCGTCACGTTCCATCCAGCGCAGCGGATATCCACTGATGAACACCAGAGCACCCGGCGGCAGCAACGGCGGCAGCGGCGGCGGCCGCTTCTCACGGCGCAAGAAATTCTGCCGCTTCACCGCCGAAGGCGTGAAGCACATCGACTACAAGGATCTCGGCACCCTCAAGGGTTACATCTCCGAGACCGGCAAGATCGTCCCGAGCCGCATCACCGGCACGAAGTCCTTTTTCCAGCGCCAGCTCTCGGTCGCGATCAAACGCGCCCGTTACCTCGCGCTGCTGCCCTACACCGACCAGCACTGAGGCACGCCGATGGAAGTCATTCTGCTGCAGAAGGTGGCCAACCTCGGCAACATCGGCGATCGGGTGAAGGTCCGCTCGGGCTTCGGCCGCAACTACCTGCTGCCGCAAGGCAAGGCCACCCTCGCCACCCCGGAGCACATCGCGCGCTTCGAGTCGCGCCGCGCCGAGCTGGAGAAGGCCGCGCGCGAGCAGCTGCAGGGCGCCGAGGAGCGCGCCGCGGCCATGAAGGACATGAAGGTGCTGATCAGCGCCAAGGCCGGCCCCGAGGGCAAGCTGTTCGGCTCGATCGGCACCGGCGACATCGCCGATGCCTGCGTCAAGGCGGGCTTCAAGGTCGAACGCAGCGAGGTGCGCCTGCCGAGCGGACCGCTGCGCATGACCGGCGAGCACGCCGTGAGCCTTCACCTGCATGCCGACATCGACGTGGCGGTGACCGTCTCGATCGTCGCGGAAGAGTAATCCCCACCCGGGCGCCGAACCGGTGGCCGCTTTCCCCAAGGCGCGTCGCGAGGGCGGATCGGCCCTGGGAGATGCGCCGACGCCGCCGCATTCCGTGGAAGCCGAGCAGGCCGTGCTCGGCAGCCTGCTGCTCGAGGCGAGCGCCTGGGACCAGGTGGCCGATTGCGTCGGGGAGAGCGATTTCTACCGGCCCGACCATCGGTTGATCTTCCAGGCGATCGGCGTGCTCGCCGGCGCCGGCCGGCCCTGCGACGCCGTCACGGTTTCCGAGCAGCTCGAGCGCCTCGGCCGGCTCGATGCGGCGGGTGGGCTCGCCTATCTCGGCTCGCTCGCGCGCGATACTCCGACCGCGGCCAACGTCAGGGCCTACGCGGAAATCGTCCGCGAGCGC
>JAKAFQ010000714.1 GCA_021817875.1 Pseudomonadota bacterium | reverse complement strand
GCCGAGGAGGCGAAGAACATCGGGAAGATCACGAAATTCATCACGCCCGCGAAATTCTCCAGCTGGCGGATCACCGAGGACAGAAACAGTCCGAGCGCGCTCAGCATCATGCCCGAGAGGATCAGCGCCGGGAGCACCGTGAGGTAGCCGAGGCGCGGCGGATGAATCCCCCAGAAATAGCCGATGATCAGGAACACATACGCCTGCAGCACCGAGACGATGACCGCCGCGACCAGCTTCGAGAGCAGCAGGTACCAGCGCGGCAGCGGGCTCACCAGCAGCGTGCGCATGCTGCCGGTCTCGCGGTCCCAGACCATCGACAGCGAGCTCTGCATGCCCTGGAACATCAGGATCATGCCGATGAGGCCGGGCGCGATGTACACCTGATACGGGATGTAGGTCTGGTAAGGCGGGATGATCGACACGCCGAGCACGAAGCGAAACCCGGTGGCGAAGATCAGCAGCCACACCAGCGGCCGCACCAGGGCGGCGAGGAACCGGCCGCGCTGGTTGAGGAAGCGCAGCGCCTCGCGCCAGACGATGCCGCGCATGCAGCGGTAGTAATGGATGGGTTTCATTCGCCGTGCTCGCCGGTGAGCTTGTCGAACGCCTCGCGCATCGAGGCGGCGTTGGCCTGGCGGATGACCTCGGGCACCGGTCCTTCGGCGAGAATCCGCCCCCGGTGCAGCACGATCACCCGCGCCGACGCATCGACCTCGTCGATCAGGTGGGTGGCCCACAGCGCGGCGATGCCCTCTTCGCGGCACAGCATGCGCACGTGATCGAGCATGAACTGGCGGCTCGCGACATCGAGCCCGACCGTCGGCTCATCGAGCAGCAGCAGCCGCGGCCGATGGATCAGCGCGCGCGCGATCTCCACGCGGCGCCGTTGGCCGCCGCTCAAGGTGCGCGCGTTCTCGCGCAGCCGGTCGGTCAGACCGACGCGCTCGATCTCGCGCCTGAGGCGGACCGCGGCCTCGCGGCGCGGCAGGCCGTGCAGGGCCGCGTGGTAGTACAGGTTCTGCGCCACCGACAGCTCCAGGTCGAGGGTCGGCAGCTGGAATACCACGCCGAGCCGCGCGAGCGCCTCGGAGGGTCTGCGCTTGATCTCCCAGCCGAAGATGCGGATCGAGCCGCTGCGATGGTTGTACAGCCGGGTGATCAGGGAGAACAGCGTGGTCTTGCCCGCGCCATTGAGGCCGAGCAGCATCGTACGGTCGCCGCGGTTGAGCGTGAAGGACACCTGGCGCAGCGCCTGCCGCTCGCCGAACGCGTGGCTCAGCCCCTCGACGGCGAGCGGCGGCGCCTGCCGGTCCGGCTCCTCGGCCAGTCCTCGCTGCGCCGCATGTGTTTCCAGATCCACCATCGCGCCTCACCGCTTCGTGGCCGACGCCCCGGCGCGGCCGGTCGTGTTGGTGGCACGCGCCGCGCCGCAACGCGCCGGCACACCGGCCACGCTGCGCTCAGCCGCTGATGCGGCACGCGTCCGTTCCCGGTGAGCCATTTGACAACAATTTCCCCGCCCCGCCAATCGCAGATCCCAACGGCAGGGAGCGGCCGGGAAACACGGCCGAACTGTGTCGTATCAGGAACAGTATGCCATAATGCCGGGCGCCCGCCGTACAGAGGCTTGTACGGCCCTTGGCGGCGATGCACGATCCCAGGCGAGACGATGCCACAGGCCCGGACCCCGCGAGGAACCCGATCGTTGCGCTGCGCCCGCCGATATCTCGCCACGGTTCTCGTGGCCTTCGCCCTCGCGCCGGCCATCGCCCGGGCGGTGCCCACGCTGCGCATCGCGGTGCTGAAATTCGGCACCGTGAGCTGGGTGATGGATGTGATCGCACACCACCGGCTCGCCCGCGCCAATGGCATCCGCATCGATCCGCTCGCCCTGGCGAGCACTCCGGCGACGCTGGTGGCGCTGCAGGCCGGACGGGTCGACTGCGCGGTGTCGGACTGGCTGTGGGTGTCGCGGCAACGGGCTTCCGGAGCCGACTGGACCTTCTTTCCGTTCTCGACCGATCTCGGCGCGCTGGTCGCGGCGCGCGGTGCGCCGATCCATCGGCTCGCCGACCTGCGTCATCGGCGGCTCGGCATCGCCGGCAGTCCGCTCGACAAGAGCTGGGTGATCCTGCAGGCGCTCGCCAAGGAACAGCACATCGACCTCGAGCACGACGTCCGTCTGTCGTTCGGGGCGCCGCCGCTGCTCGATCAGGAACTGCTCGAGGGCCGCCTCGATGCGGTGCTCACCTTCTGGAACTTCGCCGCGCGGCTCGAGAGCCGCGGGCTGCCGGTGGTGCTGTCGATGAGCGATGCGCTGCGCCGGCTGGGTTTCAAGACACCGATTCCGCTCGTCGGCTATGTCGTGTCGGCCCGTTGGGCGCAGTCGCATCCGCGTGCGTTGGCCGGCTTCGTGCGCGCCACGCGTCAGGCAGAGTCGATCCTCGCCACCTCGAATGCCGAGTGGACCTGGCTCGGACGCAGGACCGGGGCGCGCAATGCCGCCGAGCTGGACGCGCTGCGTGACGGCTTCCGCGCCGGGATTCCGCGCCACTGGGGCAGCCGCGAGCGGCGCGAGGCCCGGGCCCTGTACACGCTGTTCGCCGCAGTCGGCGGCCGAACGCTGGTCGGCTCCAGTCCCACCCTGCAGCCCGGCACGTTTCTCGGAGCGGTGCGCTACTGAATGAGCGCGACCCGCACCGCGCAGCGCGCCTCGTCCTGGCGGGTGACCTCCTCCCTGGCGCAGCGCATCGGCTCGATCGCCCTGTTCGTCGCCCTGTGGCAGATCGCCGGCGATGTGCTTCACAGCCGGCTG
>JAKAFQ010000078.1 GCA_021817875.1 Pseudomonadota bacterium | reverse complement strand
CCGACCGCGAAATTCCCGGTCTGAGCGCGCCTCCTCCGGGCTGATTCCGGCAGTCACGGTCATCAGCGCGGTATTCAGGACCTGCAGCTTCGGGCTCGATCCCCGGCTGCGCGTCGCATCGCCGGCGTACTTCGGCAGGCCGCAGACCATGCCGGCGCCGGCCAGCAGATCGAGGTAGTGTGCGAGCGTCGTCGTATTGCCCGCGTCCTGCAGCTGCCCGAGCATTTTCGTGTACGACAGGATCTGGCCGGAATACCGGCACGCCAGCTCGAACAGGCGGCGCAGCAGCGCCGGCTTGTCCACTCGGGTCAGCAGCAGCACGTCGCGCGCAATGGAAGTCTCGATGAGACTGTCCGCGATGTAGCGGGCCCAGCGGACGGGATCCCGGATGAGCGGCGCCGCGCCGGGATAGCCGCCAAAATACAGGTACTCGTCGAGCGTAAAGCCGAAGGCTTCGCGCATCTCGGCGTACGACCAGTGCGGCAGCCTCAAGGTTTCGAACCGGCCTGCGAGGCTCTCCGTCAGGCCCTGGGCCATCAGCAGCGGAGCGGAGCCGAGCAGCACCACTTTGAGCGGTCGCTTCTTGCGCGTATCTTCGTCCCAGAGGCGCTTGACCGTCTCGGACCAGGAAGGGATCTTCTGGATCTCATCGAGCACGAGCACGGCGCCAGCCTCGTCCGATGCTTCAAGCCGCGCCGCCTCCCATTGCTGGCTGATCCAGTCCGCACCTCGGAGTGTCGGCTCGTCGGCACTGGCGTACCGGACCGGCAGGCTCAGCTCATCGGTGACCTGCTGGACCAGGGTCGACTTGCCGACCTGGCGGGGGCCTGCGACGACGTGCAGGAAGCGGCGCGGCTCGGCCAGCCGCTCCACCAGCACGGTGGCCTGGGGACGTCGGAACTCGCTTTGTTTTTTACTCATTTCATTGAGTATTTTTACTCAACGTCTTGAGCTGCGCAACCTACTGCGAAGCGACCGGCGTCGTAGTGCTTTCGCAGCTCAATTCCCAGCTCGTCAGCCGCTGCCCCGCCCAGATGCAGAGGATGCGTTGTAGCTGAGCGTGTAGCTTCCCTGACTGGTAGCCTGCCATTCCTTTTGAAAATCAATATGATATCCGCACGGACAGCGAGCAGGTACGAACGCCGAATGGCGTGCATGGGCGTCGAGGCGCATTCTCTCTCGCCGGTGATATCCACCGGCCACCGAGACGGCCAAGCATGCGGCCGATGGCGCCGCCTGTCGGGGGGACCACGTCGAGTCTCCTGATTTCAACTGCGCGCGCGGCCGTCGGGCGGCGGTTCTGCATACGAGCCGAGGGACGGTGGGTCGCCGGCACAATTAACTCATGCGCTCAGCGTCCCGAGCGCATCGGCATCGGTGAGCGGGTGGTCGGATGGCGAGAACAGCTCAGAGATCCGTATATTTCCTGCTGTTGCCTCGCGCCTTGTGCACCGGGTACTTCTTCGCGTTGATCGCCATCTTGTCCACTGCCGCGGACACCAGGTCGATGTCGAGCTTGTCGGCCAGCCGGATCAGGTAGAGCAGCACGTCCGCGAGCTCCTCTCGAACCTCGGCTCGCTTGCCGGGCGGCAGTGAGGCTGATTCCCGGTCCGGCATCCACTGAAAATGCTCGAGCAACTCGGCCGCCTCGACGCTGAGGGCAATCGCCAGGTTCTTCGGGAAATGGAACGGGTCCCAGTCACGCTCCGCGGCGAAGCGGCGCAATGCGCTGCGCAACGTCCCGATGGCGTCCGCAGCGCTACGCCGTGGCGCTCGTTTGGATGTCGCCTGTCGTGGTGCCATCTCGATTCTCTGATGTCAGTGCGCCAGCCATTCCGCGACGGATCGGTTCAGGAAGTCTTTGACCGCGATGCCGTCGCCGCCGACGAGCCACGTGCGTGTCACCTTGAACGCTGCCCCAAAGTCCACCGTCCCGGGATGCGCCTGCGGTGCCGACCGCTCTGCCCTTCGATGGCGGTGAGTCGAACCCGGGCTTTCACGACGAAATCGACTTCCTGACCTCGCTCGCGCCAATGATAGACCTCGCACTCGCCGGCGCCCGCGGCATTTGCCCGGTGCGCTCCGACCGCCGACTCGATGAGCCGCCCGCGCAATTCCCGGTCAGCGCGTGCCCCTCCCCGGACTGACCCCCGCGGTGACCGTCATGAGCGCGGAATCGAGCACCTGCTGCTTCGGGCTCGATCCCCAGGTACGCGCCGCGTCGCCCGCGTTTTTCGGCAGGCCGCAGACCATTCCCGCGCCGTCTCTCATTGCGGGCGGATCCCGTCGGCGCCCCGAAGCGTTGGCTGGTGGGCACTGGCGTAGCGAACAGGCAGGCTCGGCTCACGATTGACCTGCCGTAACGCTTCGCAGCCCGATATGGTGCGCATCGACCGTGATCAGGCTACGCAGAGAAGCGCGGTGGGTGAGCGCAGAAAAGGCGTGCAGGCGGCGGCCTGCCGCAGCGACGGTGCGCGGCATCCCGGTGCCGGCACCGGCGGGCGAGTCGGTGAGCCGCCGGTCACCGCGCCTGGGCTACAGGCTACTTTGCAGCCGCAGCGACTGCGCCGTACTTGCGACGGAATTTGTCGACGCGGCCGGCGGTATCGACGATCTTCTGCTTGCCGGTGTAGAAGGGATGGCAGTTCGAGCACACTTCCACCTGCAGATCATGCCCCAGCGTAGACTTCGTCTGGAACGAGTTGCCGCAGGTGCAGGTGACCGTGATCTCTTTGTACTCGGGATGAATTTCGGCTTTCATGGGAGGCTCAGGTAGGCCATCCCGGCGCGACGCGCAACGGTCCAGCCCGGGTTGCCCTGGAATGAAAAAGGGCGCGAAGTTTAGCTGTACTTTCGGCGGCCCTCAAGTCGACCCGTGCCGGGGATCCGACGCCTCCGGGCAGTATCCTGCCCGACGGGCGGACGTGGGTTTCTGCATGCCTCTCGGATAAGCCACCCAATGAGTGCTCGAAACGGTTGCCGAAGTATTTTGCCCGGGTGATCCGCATTATCCACAAAAGCTGTGGATAACTCTGTGGAAGATTAGGACCCCGCATACGCGATCATGCAGTCAGATTGCAGTTTTATTGCAATGACGAAAAAATGACCAGGCCATTACTGCCTTTATCGTCAAGGACTTGCGCGCACCTCATTGAGCAACTTGGGCAGATTGAGAGCTAATTCTCTCATTTCATGAAGACCTAAAAATCACTGTGCATAAGGCCTGATGAAACAGGCCACCGGGTGCCTGGAAACGTTGACAAACTGAATTAGTCGATGGTTTTCGACGTTTCCGGGAGAAAGACCGTCAGCAGGTCGTTCAGGAAGCAAAACCCGAGAGGGCTGGGCCGATAGCAGTGGCCCTCGCGGACCATCAAGCCCCGGCCGATCAGCTGCTCGACGGTCGGACGCACGGTTTCCCAGGCAAGGCCGGTCCGGCTGCAGAACAATGCCGCCTCGAAGCCATCGGCCAGCCTCAGCGCATTCAGCATGAACTCGAACGGCAGATCCTGGGCGGGAACGAGCCGACGGTGACCGGCTCCCGAGGGGGCCCCCGCCATGTACCGTCGGGGTTCGCGAGGCTGTGTGGTACGCCACACCTGCCCAGCGGCAGCCTGCGTGAGCTTGCCGTGCGCCCCGGCACCAATGCCCAGGTAATCTCCGAACAGCCAGTAATTGAGGTTGTGTCGGCAGCGTCGGCCGGGCGTCGCATACCCGGAAATCTCGTAGCGGCGCAAGCCGGCGCGGCAGAGCCGCTCAGCGCACGCCCCCAGCATCCCCTCCACCGCCTCCTCATCCGGCAACGGTGGCGGGCGGCCTGCGAAGACGGTACCGGTCTCGATCGTGAGCTGGTAATGCGACAGGTGCGCCGGTTCCAGCAACAGCGCCTCCTCGACGTCCCGCTCCGCATCATCGGCGTCCTGTCCCGGCAGGCCGTACATCAGGTCCAGATTGAAATTGCCGATGCCGGCGGCGTGCAGCTCTTCGGCCGCGCGGCGGGTTTCGAGCGGGGAGTGGATGCGCCCGAGGGCGGCCAGGCGAGCGGCATCGAAGGTCTGCGCGCCCAGGGACACGCGGTTGACGCCGACTGCCCGGTACTCGGCGAAGCGCCCGCGCTCGATCGTGCCGGGATTGGCTTCCAGGGTCACTTCGAGATCAGCGGCGAGCCGCAGATGCCGACCGGCGTCTTCCAGCACCCGTCCCACGGCTCGGGGCGAGAACAAGCTGGGCGTACCACCGCCGAGGAAGATGCTGCTCACCTCGCGCGCCGCCACCGCCGGCGCCTGCGCGGCCAGATCCGCGCCGAGCGCCGCAATGTAGGACTCCTCGGGGAATCCCTCCCGCGCCGCGTACGAGTTGAAATCGCAATAAGGACATTTGCGTACGCACCACGGAAAGTGCACGTAGAGGGCGAGCGGTGGGGTCTCGAGCACGGATGGGACGGCTGTGGCCGGTCGGGATGGCAAGTGGACGAGGCTGCATTCTAGAGCAGTCATCGCGCCTCCTACCCGCTGGTAAGCTGCTTTGTCCACTTGTACCTTGATTCGAGGCGCGGACCGTGTAAACCTCCCGCTTCGTTCCCACGACGCTCGAGTCACCCCCGCTTGGGCGCCAACCGCTCAACAATGGAAGCGTCCACCGAATGACCCAGAAGACCATCGAGCTCGTCGACCGAGCCACTGACCGCAAGGTGAGCCTGTCCGTCCGCCCGGGCACCATCGGCCCGTCCGTGGTCGACATTGCCCCGCTCAACAGAGAGCTCGGCAGCTTCACGTACGACCCCGGGTTCGGCGTCACCGCCTCGACCGAAAGCCGCATCACCTATATCGACGGCGATGCCGGAGTGCTGCTCTACCGCGGTTACCCCGTCGAGCAGCTGGCCGAGAAGAGCACCTTCACGGAGGTGGCCTACCTGCTGCTGCACGGCGAGCTGCCGTCGCGGAAGCAGCTCGACGAGTTCAGCGGCAGCATCCGCCACCACACGATGATCAACGAGTCGCTGCTGCGCTTTTTCAATGGCTTCCATTATGACGCGCACCCCATGGCAATGGTGTCCGCCGTGGTGGCCTCGATGTCCGCGTTCTACCACGACACGATGGACATCTATAATCCGCGGCAGCGCGAGATCTTCGCTCACCGCATCATCGCGAAGATACCGACCATCGCCGCGGCGGCCCACAAGCACGCCGTCGGCCAGCCTTACGTCTATCCGCGCAACGATCTCGATTACTGCAGCAATCTGCTGCACATGCTCTACGCCGTGCCGTGCGAGCCCTACCACGTCGACCCGGTTGCCGCACAGGCGCTCGACCTGCTGTTCATTCTGCACGCCGACCATGAGCAGAACGCCAGCACCTCCACGGTACGCCTGGCGGGCAGCACCGGCACCAATCCCTATGCGGCCATCGCCGCAGGTGTCTCGGCGCTCTGGGGCCCGGCGCACGGCGGCGCCAACGAGGCGGTGCTCAACATGCTCGAGCAGATCGGCACGGTCGACAACATTCCGAAGTTCCTGGCCCAGGTCAAGGACAAGACCAGCCACGTCCGTCTGATGGGATTCGGCCACCGGGTCTACAAAAACTTCGATCCGCGCGCCAAGATCATCCGCGAGATGTGCCACAAGGTGCTCTCGCGGCTCGGCCGGTCCGACAATCCGCTGTTCGAGCTGGCGCTCCGGCTGGAGGAGATCGCCCTCCAGGACGGATACTTCATCGAGCGCAAGCTCTATCCGAATGTCGACTTCTACTCTGGCATCATTTACAGCGCCATCGGCATTCCGCGCTCGATGTTCACCGTGATGTTCGCGATCGCGCGCACGGTGGGCTGGGTGGCACATTGGCAAGAGATGATCTCGGACCCCGCGATGCGCATCGGACGTCCGCGGCAGCTCTATACCGGACCCACCCGCCGCGACTACCTGGACATCGCCAAACGCGCCTGAGGCGCGGGCCGCGGTTCGAGGATTCGGCGCCGGCAGGGCGAAACGACGCCTGGAGAGGATTCCCCGCGCGGCTCGGGCCGCCGGCGGGGTCGCGGGAAAGGCCGTTCAACGGTGTGTTCCGGCCGCCCCGTCATCGTCCGGGTGATGTCCATCGAGCAGCGCCTGCACTTCCAGCGCGCCGGCACGCCGCATCGGCCGACCGTCGACCGGGCTGACCGGCGCCTGCCGGATGCCGTCGCACGGAAAAACGGTGGCCTCGATGGGCTGGTCATCGACCTCGAATCGCACTCCCGGATAGGCCAACACCCGCTCCGGGCTCATCCGCACCCGTCTCTCGGTGGCCTCGTGCGCGAGGCCCAGGTCGATCAGCCTCAATACCACCGACTCCGCGCGGTCGGCAAACAGGTGCAGCTGCACCTCTGAATGCTCGGTCGCGGTGCCGCTCAGCACCGGCCCAACCAGCCGCGGCTCGAATTCGCGCAGCCATCGCATGGCCGACAGCGCCGCGCGCCGCTGCGCCTGCAGAGACTCGAGGTGCAGCTCGCCGCCGAACAGGCGCTGGTACTCGGCCAGCGCCGTCTCGATCTCGGTGTTCTTGGGCAGCACCGCGCCATCGAGCACCCCGAAGCGCTCCGCCGCCTTGCGCTTGGCGACGAGAAAATCGCGAATCCCGTGCTCCGCCATGAGCCGCGCGGCCTCCTGCGCCAGCGCGCGCCGCAGGTTCTCCCCGCGAACTGTGGCTCGGCGGGGCATCAGAATATCGAAGCCGCGGAGGCCCGCCCCTGGGTCCCCTGGCCGCTCGAGAGGGCGCTGCGGGCACTCGGCAGATGATTGACCATGAACACCTCCGGAATGCCGTCCGGGTTCTCGTCGCTCACCAGCAGACCGTTGCGAGGTGAGATGTGCAGTGTGACGATGCCGGGTGGCATGGGTCGGCGCCACTGCGGAACGCCCTGCAGCGCCCGCCGCATGAAGCGCATCCAGATCGGCAGCGCCACGTGCGCGCCCTCCTCACCGTACCCGAGGGAGCGGTTGTCGTCGAACCCCGCCCAGACGGTCGCCACGAGCTTCGGCGTAAAGCCGTTGAACCAGGCGTCGCGCCACTGATTACTGGTGCCCGTCTTGCCCGCGATGTCGTCACGGTGCAATGCCAGCGCACGCACGCCCGTACCGTACCGGATGACATCCCTCATCATCGAAGTCATGATGAAGTCGTTGTCGGCGCTGATGACGCGCGGGGCGATCTGATCGGCGGGCATGTAGGCTGCGCCATCTGCGAGCTGGGACGCCGCAGCGCTGCAGCGGGCCTGTGGATCGAACGCCGGTGCCGCACCGCTCAGGAGAGCCGGCTGAGCTTCCGGCTGCGCAGCGCAGCCGTGGCAGGCGATGCGCGGAGCGGCCTGCCAGATGACCTTGCCCGAGGCCTTCTCGATTCGCTCGATCAGATACGGCTCGACGCGGTAGCCGCCATTGGCGAACACGGCGTAACCCGTCGCCATCTGCAGCGGCGTCGCCTCCAGGGTGCCGAGCGCCAAAGTGAGATTCTGGGGCAATGCCGAGGGGTCGAACCCGAAACGGCTGGCGTACTGGCTGGCGTACTGAGTCCCAAGCGCGCGCATCAGCCGTATGGACACCAGATTGAGCGAATGAGCGAGCGCCACCCGCAGCCGAACCGGGCCACCGAATGTGCGTGTATCGTTGTGCGGCCGCCAGGTCGCTTCCACGCCCGCGCCCCCGACCATCAGCGGAGCATTGAGAAAGGTGCTCGCCGCCGTGTAACCGGCATGTAATGCGGCCGAATAATAGAACGGTTTGAATCCCGAGCCCGGCTGGCGCAGCGCCTGGGTGGCACGGTTGAACTTGCTGGTGAAGTAATCGAATCCACCGACGAGCGCGGCGACCGCACCGTCGTCCGGATCGAGGGCCACGAGCGCGGCCTGCGCCTGAGGCACCTGGGCGAGCCGGACATCGCCGCTGCTCTGCCAAACCACGTACACCACATCGCCTCTGGAAAGCACATCGCCCGCCGTCTTCGGCGCAGGGCCGGTCAGACCCGCACCCAGCGCCTTGCTCGCCCAGGACAACCCGCCCCAGGTGATCCGGCCGAACCCATGTGAGCGGACATAGACCGTGGCGCTCTTGTTGCCCACCTGCACCACGACCGCCGGCGAGAGCACGCCGATGGGAGCGTACTCATCCACCAGGGTTTGCAGCTGCCCCGCGTCGGCACCAGCGGCGAGCACCGTGTGGCCCGTGGGCCCGCGCCAGCCGTGACGCCGGTCGTAGGAAATCAGGCCAAGCTGCACGGCCCGGTCGGCAGCCGACTGCAGCCGACCATCGAGGGTGGTGTACACGCGATAGCCGTCCGTCTCGGCCGCGGGACCATACTGTTGCAGCATCTGCTGCAGCACCATTGCGGCCACGTAGGGGGCCTGTACATCGACCCGGGGCGCGTGCAGGCGTGCATCGATCGGCGCGTGGTCGGCTGCCTGGGCCCGGGACGCATCGATGTAGCCGAGATCGAGCATGCGCGTCAGGACGTACGAGCGTCGCACCGCCGCCAGGTGCGGATGGACAACCGGGTTGTACAGCGAGGGCGCCTGAACGATGCCCGCCAGAGTCGCCGCCTCCGCCAGGGTGAGCTGGCCGAGAGGCTTGCCGAAGTAAGTCTGCGCGGCGGCGGCGATGCCGTACGCGCGCTCGCCGAAATAAATGACGTTGAGATAGAGCTGGAAGACCTCGTCCTTGGTGAAATTGTGGTCCAGCCGGTAGGCGACGAAACTTTCCTGAAGCTTGCGCCGCCAGGTCTTGTGCAGGGTCAGAAACAGGTTGCGGGCGGCCTCCATGGTGATGGTGCTGCCGCCCTGGGCCTTGCGGCCCTCGATGAGATTGACGATCGCCGCGCGCAGCAGGCTCCCCAGATTGAATGCGCCTTCCTGATAGAAGCGGTGATCCTCGGCCGCGAGGAACGCCTCGCGCACCATCGGGGGCACCTCGCTGAAGCGCACCGGCGTGCGCTGTTCGACACCGATCTGCGCGATGAGGTCTCCCCCCACGGTATAGATCCGGAGCGGTATCTTGAGCTCGACGTGGTGCATCTGGGCCAGTGTCGGCAAAGACGGGTTCAGGTAGACGTACGTGCAGGCATACGCGTACAGGCCGCCGAGCACGACGACAGCGGCACCCGAGGTGACCAGAGCAGGAACTCGAAAACGCTTCCAGTTCACGGAATGACAACTCTCTGTGCTTTGACGCGCCCCTCCCTGAGGCAAGGGGACTTTCAGGATCCGAAGGCTACTGTTTCAGCCCGGGCATGTGCCATGTCCCTGTGCTGCACACGCGAACCCGGCTCCGCTTCCGGGCACCTCGGCGTCCGCCTTCCACCGCACCCCTGAACGATGCGGATCGCCGGTCGCGGCCGGGGGGAACCGGTCGACCCGAGGGCCCGCTGCCGTGCCCCGCCAGGACACAGCCCGTGCGCGCGCCCGGCACGATCGGTACACTGCGCCCGACCGACGGCCCTCGCGACGACGGCTGCGGGTTGGAGCGATCCCGGGCAGGGGTCACAGCTTTGCTGGATATTAGCACAGCCACCCTCCCACCCGGGACGAGCGGTAAGGAGGCGCCAGACTCAAAGACCCTGTCCACGGAGGGAAGTTCTGACCGATCGGATCGCCTCGCGCATACGCTCGCGAAGGCGCTGGCTGCGGATTCGTGAGCCGGCTCACGTTCAATTTAACCTCCTGCTGATATATATTGAGAGTAATGTTCACGAGGGGTGGCCATTTTCAGGCGTAAGACCCTGAAAAGGAAAAAAATGTTGCTCTTCCCGCGGAAGTACCGACCGCTGATCGGACTTGACATAACCACGTCTTCGATCAAGCTGATAGAGCTGAGCGCGGCTGGCGGTGTCTATCGCGTCGAGTCGTACGCGGCCGAGCCCACTCCCGCCAATTCGATCAACGAGAAGAGCATCGTCGACGCCGAAGCGGTCGGTGAGGCGGTGCGTCGTGCCGTCAAGCGCTCCGGCACCAAGAACACCGAAGTGGCATTGGCGATCAGTGGCGATGCGGCCATCACCAAGATCATCCAGATGCCGAGATCCCTGCGTCCCAATGACCTCGAAGCTCAGGTCGAGATGCAGGCGGACCAGTACATTCCCTTTCCCATGGACGAGGTGAGCTACGACTTCGAAGTGCTCGGACCATCGGAGAAGGAACCGGAAACCAACGACGTGCTGCTGGTCGCCACCCGCACCGAGAATGTCGAGCAGCGCCAGGCGGCCGTGAGGGCCGCCGGTCTGACTGCCCGGATCGTCGATGTCGAGGCTTTCGCGCTCGAGAACGCCTGCCGGCTGATGACGCACCAGATGCCCGACGGCGGACTCGAACGGACCATCGCCGTGGTCGACTTCGGCGCCAGCAGCACGACCTTCAGCGTGCTGCGCAATCTGAAGGTGATCTACACCCGCGACTTCGCCTTCGGCGGCCAGCTGCTCACAGAGGAGATCATGCGCACCTATGGCCTGTCTCTGGAGGAGGCCGGACGCGCAAAAAAGGAAGGCGGGCTGCCGGGGAACTACCAATCCGAGGTGCTCGATCCGTTCATCGACGACATGACGCAGCAGGTCAATCGATCCCTGCAGTTTTATCTCGCTTCCGGCTCCGGCCGCGAGCAGCCGGAGAAGATCCTGGTGTGCGGCGGCTGCGCGAACATCCCCGGGGTCGCCGACGTGATCGCCAGCCGAGTCGGCATCGCCGCCGAGAAAGGCGAGCCGTTCGGTCAGATGAAGCTGTCGGCACGCGCCCGCACGCAGGCCGTGCAGCGCGATGCGACCGCGCTGCTCACGGCCTGCGGTCTGGCGCTCAGGAGCTTCGACTGATGCCGCGCATCAACCTGCTGCCGTGGCGCGAGGTCGAGCGTAAAGAGCGCAAGCAGATGTTTCTGGTGGCGCTCATGGCCGCCGCTCTCGGCGCCGGCGTTGCCACCTTCGCGGTGCACCTGACCTACAGCGCGTTGATCGACGCCCAGCGCGCGCGCAACGCACTGCTGCAGAGCCAGATCGCGCGCCTCGACGGGCAGATCGGCAAGATCAACACCCTGCGCAAGACCGAGAACCGGTTCATCGCCCGCATGCAGGTCATCGAGCAGTTGCAGCGCTCGCGGCCGCAGATCGTGCACGTCTTCGACCAGATCGTGCGCACGGTGCCCGAGGGCCTCTACCTGACGGAAGTCGCCGAGAAGGGCGACCACATCCAGTTCAAAGGCGTAGCGCAGTCGAGCACGCGGGTCTCGGATTTCATGCGTAACATCGACGGCTCGCACTGGCTCTCCAACGCGCAGCTGCAGGTGATCAAGGCCGGTCACGGGGTACCCGGCTCCACCTTCACCCTGAATGCCCAGGTCGTCGCACCGAAGCCCGCCAAAGCCGCGGTGGGCGCCAAGGACAAGATTGCAGGCCGCCGAGCGGCGGGGGGAAGGGCCCGATGAACGTCCAGCAGCTGATGGAGGAACTGCGCGATCTGGACCCCCGCGACCCCGGACGCTGGCCGCTCGCGGTGCGCATCGGCGCGGTGGCGGCGACGTTTCTGGTGCTGACACTGTTCCTGGTATACCTGTTCGTCTGGCAGACGGTGCGTCCGCAGCTGCTCGCGAACGAGGCCCGCGAGCGCCAGCTCCGCCAGGAATTCATCATCAAGCACGGTGTGGCGGCCAACCTCAAGGTATACCAGCAGCAGTTGCGGGAACTGCGCCGATCGTTCGGCGCGTTACTGCGCCAGCTGCCGAGCAAGACGGAGGTGCCGAGCCTGCTCGAAGACATCTCGGACACCGC
>JAKAFQ010000077.1 GCA_021817875.1 Pseudomonadota bacterium | reverse complement strand
TACGGCTTCATCATGGGTCTGGGCTGCACCGAGCAGTTCAGACTCGGTTATTACCGCTTCGACGACCGTCTGCGCAGCCGCCGCGCGCTGGTCATCGACGAGGAGCGCGGCCTGATCATGATGGCGGCGTTCATCGATCATTCCGGCCGTACAAGTGAGTACACCCTGACTGACGGACGAAAAATGCACTCACGGACACACGGTGTCAACAGCAGGGCCCTCCTGGAAACGTTCAAGGTCCGTGGCGGCAGGATCGCGGACATCGAGGCGGTGTTCACCACCGTCCCCTACCGCATGCCCTCTCCGTGGGTTGCGGCGGGATTTCGTTACGAATAGCGAATCGCGACGACATGCACTTCATGCTGGGATTTCCTGCGCTGCCCAGAGGGCAAGACCACCGGGCTGGTGACGCGCTCGATCGATCGCATCGCGGTACGTGGGGGGGGCAATCGCTTTGAGCACGCCCGGCACATCCGCCCATGGTCCATTGTCGGGAGTCAGGGTGGTCGAGTTCGCCGCCATAGGGCCCGCACCCTACTGCGGCATGCTGCTCGCCGACATGGGCGCGGAGATCGTTCTGATCGAATCGCCCCGCCCGCGTGAAACACGCATGCCCGTACACCCGGAGCGGGACCCGCTGTGGCGCGGCCGCACACGGCTACGTCTCGACATGAAGGCCGAGCGCGATCGGCAACAGCTGCTGGCGATCGTCGAACGCGCGGATATTCTGCTCGAGGGGTACCGACCGGGCGTGATGGAGCGATTGGGCATCGGACCCGATGTCTGCCTGAAGCGCAATCCTCATCTCGTCTATGGACGCGTGACCGGCTGGGGCCGTTCGGGACCGCTGTCGCACACCGCAGGGCACGATCCCAACTACATATCGCTCGTCGGCGCAGCACACTCGATCGGCTATGCGGACCGGGCGCCGCCGCCGCCGCTCAACCTGATCGGCGACTTTGCCGGCGGCGCCCTGTTTCTCGCGATGGGGGTGCTGGCCGCGCTGAACCACGTGCGCTCCGGCGGCGCCGGACAGGTGGTCGATTCCGCGATCGTGGATGGCGCGGCCTCGTTGATGACGATGGTTTACGCGATGCGGGCCGACGGCCAGTGGTCGGACCGGCGCGGCACCAATCTGCTGGATGGCGGCTGCCCGTATGGTTCGGCCTACGAGACGTCAGACGGACGATACGTCATGGTCTGCTGTCTCGAGCCACCGTTCTACGCCGCGATGCTCCTGGGGTTGGGCCTCGATCCGGCGAGCCTTCCCGCGCAGAACGATCGGACACGCTGGCCGGAATTGCGTGCCCGGTTCGAGACCGCGTTCCGCTCGCGGACTCGGGACGAGTGGGTCGCCGTGTTCGATGGCACGGATGCCTGCGTGACCCCGGTTCTCGACATGGGCGAAGCGATCGCACATCCCCACAACCGGGCCCGCGAAGTCTTCGTCGGCGAACAGCATCTGCCCGCCGCGGCCCCGAGATTCATCGGCACGCCGACCCGACATGCTCCGGCCACCGGCGCCGACCTGGACCAGCTTCTGCGGAAGTGGGGCATCGAGCTGACGAGGCCACGTACTCCATAGGAGACCAGCAATGGACGTCGAAGCGGAAATTCACCGTCTGCGGGCCCAGGTCGCCGCTCTCGCGACCCTGGCACAGCTCTCCGCAGACTACATTTCCATCAGCAACCTGCAGCGGGCCTACGGATATTACCTCGACAAGGCCAGATGGGACGACGTCGCCGACCTGTTCGCCGAGGATTGCCGCCTGGAAATCAACGGCCGCGGGGTATATCTCGGGCGGGAGCGGGTACGCGCCTATATGTACAGACTCGGCTCGGCGCGTTACGGCGCTTTGATGAACCATACGCAACTGCAACCCGTGATCCACATCGCCCCTGATGGTCTGACGGCCAAAGCGCGCCTGCGCAGCTTCATGATGGTCGGAGAATTGGGCGGTGCCGCGCGCTGGGGCGACGGGATATACGAAAACGAGTACGTCAAGGAAAACGGCATCTGGAAGATCCGCACGCTGCACTTCTACCAGAATTTCTATGTCGATTACGAAGCGGGCTGGCACAAGGGAGCACTGCCCCTGAGAGGCCCATTCCCGGACCTGCCGCCCGACAGGCCGCCCAGCGAGGACTACAAGGTCTTTCCCGATTATTTTCTCCCCCCCTATCATTACAAGAATCCGGTGACCGGCCGCGGCTGAAGCAGGCGCTCCG
Organism: Pseudomonadota bacterium; assembly: GCA_021817875.1. The sequence goes on along the minus strand of JAKAFQ010000077.1, from coordinate 9,567 downwards.
GCCGGTGACCCGGGAAGAGCGTCGCACGAGCCTGGATCGTTTTCATGACCAGCCATCCACTTGCCGGCGAAGCGCGCGATCAGGGTGACGCCCTGCCGATCATCCGCACGTTGCCGCTGATGATCATCTACGCCCTGGGCTTCATGAGCATCACCTACATGCCGGTATGGGTCGGGGTGACGGCCAGCCGCTACGCTGTCGCCGTCCCCCGCATCGGACTGATCGGCTCCTGTGAGCTCGCCGCCGTGGCGCTCGCATCGATTCTGACCGCCGCCGTGCGGACTCCGGGCCCCAGGCGCGCGCCGCTCGCGATCGGCCTGATCATCAGCGTCGTCGCCAATCTGCTCGCCGCCACCGCGCCGACGCTCGCCCTGTTCACCTGGAGTCGAATCGGCGCGGGCCTCGCCAACGGCTTCCTTCTCGCCGAAGTCAATGCACGGGCCGCGGCCGCTCCGGCTCCATCACGGGTGTTCGCGGGGCAGCTGTTCGTGATGGTCGTATTTGCCGTCATATTCTTCTCGGCCGCGCCGCACATGCTGTCGGCTCTCGGCCCCGGCGCCCCCTTCTTCTATTGCGCGACCGCCGGGCTATTGGCGCTGGCGTCGCTGCCCAATCTTTATATGGGAAGGCCGGCGGAAGCGCACGCTCTGGCATCCCGCCCATTTCGCATGAGAGCGCCACCGGTGTTGCTGTTGGGCGCCGCCACATTGCTGTTCATTACGCTGAACAGCGTGTGGCCCTACCTGGGCGCCGAAGCATCGAAGGCAGGCGTCAGTCTGGCAGTGCTGTCCCGGGTGCTGGCAGCTGGCGCGGTGGCGAATCTGCTCGCGCCCGTACTGGCCGCGTTGCTCGCCCGCAGCCGCCTCTCTCATCTTCTCGTCGTCACCGCCGGGATCGTCGCCACTGCCGTATGCATCGCATTGATTACGGCAACGGCCAGCAGCGCGTTGTTCATGGCCGGTGCGCTGCTGTCCCCGTTTTTTTTGATTTTCCTCGTACCATTCTATCTGACGTTTCTGGTCAAGATCGACGCAAGCGGCAAGTTCGTGGCGGCGAGCGCCGCGTTTTTCATGATCGGCTCGGCCATCGGTCCCGGCATCGGCGGGATCGCTTTGAAGCAGCTCGGCATGGTCGGTCTGTCCATCGTTGGGATCGCGACGCCACTGCTTGCGCTGCTGGCGACGTGGAGCGGCATCGCGGGGCAGGCGCGTGCGAAACCCATCGATGGGTAGGGGTCGGGCATTGCGCGGTTGATCACCATCAGCATGCAGCGTGCGCCGCAACTGCTGCGGCGCAGCAGACAGGCGGCCCGAAACCCCGGCAATCTTCAGCCGGGAGCCGATCCGGCGCGCAGGGAACCCCAGATGACCGGCGCATTCGGACAATAGTCCTGGAAAGTCGAGGCGATGACCTCGAGATCGAGATCGGCTGCGCAGCGGTCCTGGCACTGACAACCGGCGCATCTGCGCTGCATGTCGCGCAACAGGAGCGGCGCATCGCTCTCGATCCTGCCGGGATCGAGCCTCAGGGCGCGCAGCAGCCGACCCAGCAGGTTCCTCTCGAGCCAGCCGCGCAAGCGGAATCGCTGCGCCTTGCCGGTCGCGGTGCGCGGAATGGCGTCGACGAACACGATCCGCCGCGGGCATTTGAACCGGGAGAGGCTCGCGAGCAGCTTCTCCTGCACCGCCTGGTGCACTCCATCCTCGTCCCCGCCGGGTGCCGCCAGGAACAGGGTCAGCCGGACCAGTCCGTCCCCGTCAGACGCGCCGATCACGATGGCATCGGCGACGCCCGGTACCGACCGGGCGCATTCCTCTATCTCGGTCGGGCTTACCCACTGGCCCGAAATTTTCAGCAGATCGTCGCTGCGTCCCTGATGATGCCACCAGCCGTCGCGGTCGACGGTGAACACATCACCGGTGCGGTACCAGCCGTCCCTGAAGGCGCTTCGGGTCTTTTCCGGCTGCTGCCAGTAGCCGCGGCACAGCGAGCCGGTTTTGACCCACAGCACCCCGGGAACATTCTGCTCGGCGAGGGGTTGATCCTCGAAGTCGCGGAGCGATGCCTCGACGTACGGGAACGGCTTGCCGGTGGCACCGGGCCGGTGATGATCCGGTGTGCCCCCGACCGCAAGGAAGATGGTCTCCGTGGTGCCGATGCCTTCCACGATCGGCACGCCGGTCGCCTGGCGCCAGCGGCTGTAGAGGCTCTCGGGCAGAGACTCCCCCGCCGACAGATAGCAGCGTACGCCCCTGAAGCCGTCACCGCGGACATGGTCCTCGCGCAGCAGCGTGCGGTAGAACGCCGGCACGCTCAACATGATGCTCGGGCGGTAGCGATCCACGAGGTCGGCCACGGCAGTGCCGTTCGGCCAGCCCTCGTAAAGAATGAGGGTTGCGCCGGCGCGCAACCCGCCGATCACCACGTGTGCGAAGGAGAAAACGAAAAACATCTTGGACGTGGAAAAGACCCGCTCACCCGGTCCGAAGCCGCAGGCCCGCATGAACCAATCCGCGACGGTGACATCGCCGTGGCAGTGAACAGCCGCCTTGGGCGCGCCAGTGGTCCCCGAGGTGTAGAACCAGAAAGCCATGTCGTCCGCCGTCGTGCGCGCGGATGGGAAGTCATCCCTGCCATCGGACAGTATGTCCTCGATCGAGCGCATGCCCGTCGTCCCCTGGCCACGCACGCCGATCAGCTCCGGTACGTGCGCGCACGCTGCCACCGCCTGCGCGTAAATCGGCAGGAATTCCTCATCGAGCAGCAGCACCCTGGGGCGCGCGTCCTCGATCACATGGGCGAGATCCTTGACGGTCGAGCGGGTGCTGATGGCCACCGCAACCGCGCCGCTGCGCATCACACCGAGGTGAGCGGCGATGAACACCGGACTGTCCTTGAGCAGCAGGAGCGCCCGGTCGCCCGCTGCCAGGTGGGGCCGCAATGCGGAGGCGAACCGATTGACGGTGCGATTCAGCTCATCGAAACTGATCCTGACATCGCCGAACAGAATCGCCGCATCGGCGCCCTGGCCGCGCGCGAGGGCCGGACCGAGAATCTCATCGGCCGCATTGCACGGCCCCAGGGACGGCGCGGCAGGTTCGGCGTTCATCGCTTCTCTCCTCCAGCCCCTGTCATACGCCCCACAGGCGGCGTGCCAGCCGGACGGCGAGCGCGGCCGCCATGCGGCGCCGGCTATGCGCGGGTGTCAGTGTCGTACGCATCGGCTTGACCTGGCGCTGCACCAGCTTGTCGATCTGCTGCAGGCTCTCCGCATCGAGCGGCCGTCCGACCAGCGGTTCGCACTCCTGCAGCAGGAACGGCTGCGAATTCGTGCCGGTCACGGCGATGCGCAGATCGGTCAGCCGATCGTTCTCCCGACGCAACGCCACGGCGACGCCGGCGAGCGGAAAATCGATCGCACCGCGCAGGCGCGCCTTCTCATATCCGACGAGCAGGCCGGACGAGATCGGAACCCGCACGCCGAGCAGCACCTGGCCGTCGCCGAGCCGCAGATGGGCGGCACCGTCTTCCTGGAAGATGCTCTGCAGATCCACCCAGCGGCTGCCCGTCGCATCAGCGAGCTCAACCGTCGCACCCAACGCCAGCAATACCGGCGCCATATCGCCGCTGTAGGCCGCACGACAGCGGCTCCCCTCCGGTGCGACATGACAGCGGTCACCGCGGTATTTCAGGCAGAAGCCGTTGCTTTGCCGCCACCAGGCGCTCTGGTTGTAATAGAGACAACGCGTATCGAGGCAGAGGTTGCCGCCGAGCGTCGCGACCGTGCGGTGCGCCGATGCGGCGATCTGCCGGGCCGCATCCGCCAGGGCCGCCGCATGCGCGCCGATCAGGCAGTCGCGTGACAGGCGCTCGAGCGTCACGGCCGCGCCGATACGCAGTCCCGAGGACTCGAGCGTCACCTCCCTCAGACCCGGAACCGCGGTCAGATCGATGAGCGCCGTTGGCTCGCCGAGGCCGTGCCGAAGATTGACCACGAGGTCGGTGCCGCCAGCGAGAAGTCGGGCGTCGGGATACATCCGCCACGCGGCAAACACTTCCGCGAGATTCGCCGGCCGGACCAGTTGAAACCCGGGCAGCCTCATGATGCCGCTCCGCGGGCGGTCCGCTGCAGCTCGCGCTGCCGCAGTTCGCGTTGCCTGCGGGTCAACGCCTCGAGAATGCGATCCGGGGTGATCGGCAGCTCCGTCAGCCGCAGGCCGATGGCATCGGCCACGGCATTGGTCAACGCCGGCAGAAATCCGGCGAGCGAGCCTTCACTTGCCTCCTTGGCGCCGAACGGGCCATTCGGATCGAGACACTCGACGATGTGCACTTCGATCGGCGGGGATTCAACTGCGCTCGGCATCCGGTAGGCGAGCAGACTCGCGTGCAACGGCAGCCCCTGGTCGTAGCGGGTTTCCTCGCCGAGCGCCTGGCCCATGCCCATCCAGACCGCTCCCTGCACCTGGCCCTCCACGGCCAGCGGATTCAGGGCGCGGCCGCAGTCGTGGGCGACCCATACCTTCCTGACACGGACCAGGCCGGTATCGACATCGACATCGACCTCGGCCACCTGCGCCGAATAGCTCATCGCCATCGTGGAACCGACCGCACCGCCGCGGTGCCGGCCGCCCTGGTACTCGAGCGGCACGCTGAAGGTACCCTTGGTGGTGATGCTGCCGCCATCCGCCAGAGCCGCTGCGACTGCCTCGCGGAACGTCAGCCCGACATCATCCCGACCGGTGACGGCCAACCGTTCGCCGAGACACTCGATCTGTTCCGGGTCTGCCTCGAGGCGGTTGGCTGCCGCCTGCACGAGGATCTCACGGAGCCGGCGCGCCGCTTCGATGGCGGCGTTGCCCACCATGAAGGTGACCCGCGACGAATACGAACCATTGTCCTTGGGCGTCAGAGCGCTGTCGGCGGCGATGACCCGGATTCGCCCGAGATCGACGCCGAGAACTTCCGCCGCGATCTGCGCGAGCACGGTCGAGGAGCCCTGGCCGATGTCGGCCGCACCCGTGAGCAGCGTGATGCCACCGTCGAAATCGAGACGCAGCTCCACCACCGCATGCGGCTCTCCGGTACGGTGGATGGGTTTGCCCGAGCCGCTCACATAGTGAGAGCAGGCCATGCCGAGGCCGCGGCCGGCGGGCAGACGGCCTTTCTTCGCCTGCCAGCCGCTCGCTTCCTCAACCCGCTCCAGGCACTGTGGCAATCCGTAGGAATTGACGATGATGCCGTTCAGGGTCTCGACGGGGGCGGTGAGCAGATTGGCGCGCCGCACCGCGAACGGGTCGAGCCCGAGCTCCCCCGCCATGGTGTCGAGCAGGCACTCGAACGCATGACGGACATCGACCGAACCGTGGCCCCGCATGGCGCCGCAGGGCGGCGTGTTGGTGTAAACGCGGTAACCGCGGTATTTCACCGCCGGTATGTCGTACAGGCCGTGCAGAAGGGCGCCCGCGTAGAGAATGGTCACGACGCCGTAGCCGGCATAAGCGCCGCCTCGCTGCACGACTTCGCATTCGGCCGCGGTCAGCCTGCCCTCGGCGTCCATCCCGAGCTTGAGCCGGACGTCGGTCTGCGGCCGACCCCGGTGCGTGAGGAATGTCTCCTCGCGCGTCAGATTCATCCGCACCGTGCCCCCTGCGGCGCGCGCCAGCAGGGCCGTGACGATCTCGAAGTTCAACACCTCGACGCGCGCCCCGAAGCCGCCGCCGATGAATGGCTTGATGATCCGGATACGGGATTCATCGAGGCCGAGGCAGCGCGCCAGCATCATGTGCAGGTAGTAGGGAACCTGGCTGACGCTCCAGATCGTCAACCGCTCACGGTTGGCGTCATACTCGGCGAGCGTGGCGTGCGGCTCCATCTGGCCGTGGACGACCTCGGCGCACTGATAGCGTTCCTCGCGGACCAGCGCCGCCTGGGCAAAGCCGGCCGCGACATCGCCGAATTCGTCATGCACCGCGCGCAGCACGTTGTCCGGATACTTCTCGTGCAGCGCAACGGCCTCCGGGCTGCGCGCCGTGTCCGGGGTAAAGTAGGCCGGCAGTTCCCGCACGGTCAGCCGAATGAGCTGCAGCGCCCGCTCGGCGGTGCTCGCGTCGACGGCTGCGACCGCGGCAACCGGCTCGCCACGATAACGGATGCGCTCACGCGCGAGCGGCGGCTCATTCATCGTGATCGGCAGGACCCCGAACGTCTGCGCGCAATCCTCGCCGGTGATCACGGCGACGACGCCCGGCAGGGCGCGTGCCGCCGATACGTCCACCTCGAGGATCTCGGCATGCGGGTAGGGGCTGCGCAGGATGCGGCCGATGAGCGCGTGCGCCGGGAGATCCGCGGTGAAGGCGGCCTGTCCGGTCACCTTTTCCTCGGTGTCGATCAACGGCACGCGATGCCCGACGGCGTGCACCGGCCCGCGGGGGTTGGGCGGCTCGGGCGCGCCCTCTGCGCTGGCCTCCTCGACCGCCTCGACGATCTTCACATAACCGGTGCAACGGCACAGGTTGCCGGAAAGCGCGGCGCGAATCTCCGCCTCGTCCGGCTGGGGATTGCGCCGCAGCAGCGCCTCGGCCGCCATGATCATCCCGGGGGTGCAGAAGCCGCACTGGACGCCGAGTTTGTCCCGGAACGCCTGCTGCAGTGGCGACAGGCGTCCCGGCTGACCGAGTCCCTCGATGGTTTCGACCTGGCGGCCCTCGCAGCGGGCCGCCAGCGTGAGGCAGGCATGCTGCGGTTCCCCATCGACGAGAACGGTGCAGGCACCGCACTCACCGCCATCGCAACCGCACTTCGTCCCCTTGAGGCCGGCGACGTCCCGCAGATAGTCGATCAGCAGCAGGTTGTCGGCGACCCAATCAGTGCGTGGCCGGCCATTCAGCGTCAGGGAAAGGACGACGCTCATGGCGCCCGTACTCCGGGCCCGGCCGACCGGCCTGAGCCGGCCCGGACACGGAACAGATCGACTCGATCGACCGGCTCATCGCTGGGTGTGTGCATAGTGGGGTCTCGGAACGAAGCGCTGCCGCGTGATGCCCTCACGGATGGTGCGGATGCGTCTGCGAAAACGGCAGCCCGGTGTAGCTCTCGGCGACAGCCTTCGCCGCGGCTTCCGATCCCGCCAGGTACTCGAGCTCGGCGAGCTGCAGCTTGTGCGCGAACGGATCGTCCGAGAACTTGTGCATCAGCGTCGTGAACCACCACGAGAATCGTGTAGCCATCCAGACACGCGCGAGTGCCCGCTGCGAGTACTCCTCGAGCGGGGTCTCGCGGCCATCACGGTAGTACTCGATCAGCGCATCGGACAACAGCCGGACATCCGATGCGGCCAGGTTCAATCCCTTCGCTCCGGTTGGCGGAACGATGTGAGCGGCATCGCCGGCGAGAAACAGCCTCCCGAAGCGCATCGGCTCGGCGACGAAGCTGCGCAGCGGTGCAATGCTCTTCTCGATCGAAGGGCCGGTGATGAGCCGCGCGCCGACCTGCTCCGGCAGGCGCGCCTTGAGCTCGCCCCAGAACCGCTCATCCGGCCAGTCCTCGATTTTGTCCTGCAGCGGGCACTGCACGTAGTAGCGGCTCCGCGTACGCGAGCGCATGCTGCACAGTGCGAAGCCGCGCGAGTGGTTCACGTAAATCAGCTCGTCATGGACCGGAGGCACGTCGGCGAGGATACCGAGCCATCCGAAGGGGTAGATGCGTTCGAATTCCCTGATTTTTCCGGAAGGAACCGAGGCACGGCAGACACCATGATAGCCGTCGCACCCGGCGATGAAGTCACACTCGACGGTGTGGGTCACGCCGTCCCGCGTGTAGCTCACCCGCGGGTGAGCGGTTTCGAATTCGTGAATTTTCACGTCTTCGGCTTCCCAGACGGTGCGCCCGGCGGCCGCCTCATCGAGATCCCTCTGGATCTCCGTCTGGCCGTACACCAGCATGTGCCGGCCCGCAAGCCCCGCGAGGTCGATCCGGTGGACGCGTCCGTCGAACGCCAACACCACCCCGTCGTGCACCAGGCCTTCGCGCATCATCCGCTCGCCGACACCGGCGTCCCGGAGCAGCTCCACGCTCGTCCACTCGAGCAAACCCGCGCGGATACGCCGTTCAACGTAGTCGCGTGTGTGTCGCTCGAGCACGAGGCACTCGATTCCCGCCCGATGCAGCAACTGTGACAGCAGCAGCCCCGAGGGGCCCGCCCCGACGATCGCAACCTGAATCTTTGCCATTTCTCCTCGAGACACGTCGCTTTTCTGGAAGATTGCGCAAGAACGGACCCCGCAGGAATGGACGGGCGCTGCCAAAACTTGTACTTTTCCGTCATGGAATTCGACCGCCCAATCGTGCGGGAGCCGACCTCGGATCCTCCGATCGCCGTTCCGGCGTTCTTCCTGTACGGCGAGCCGCTGCGCCCGCCCGACGAGCGTCTCGTGCACATCGAGACGATCGCCGCGCGAAGCCGGTTGCACGACTGGGTGATCCGCGCGCATCGACACCGGGACCTGCATCAGGTGCTGCTGATCGAACGAGGTTGGGTCGAAGCGCGACTGGACGGACGAGCCGCCGCATTGCGCGCCCCGGCCGCCCTGGTGGTGCCGCCGGGGGTGGTCCATACCTTCCGCTTCCAACCGGAAACGGTCGGAACCGTGATTTCCTTCGCATCGGCTCTGACCGGCGATCTGAGCGGCGCCGGTTCCTCGATCCCGGAATTCCTCGAACGGACCATCTCCGTGGCCCTGCCCCGGGAGGCGCTCGACAAGACGGACCTGGCCCACCTCAGCGAGATGCTGCTGCGCGAGTTCGGCCGCTCGGCGCCGGGGCGGCGACTGGCGCTCTCCGGACTGCTCGGCGCCCTCCTCGCCAATCTGCAGCGACTGCTGCCCGATCCTTCACCGCCGGGCGTGAGCATCCCCGCACCCGACCGGGACCTGGTTGCGCGCTTTCGGGAGCAGGTCGAGCGGCACTTCCGCACGCACACCGGAATCGGCGAGTATGCCGCCCTGCTGCAGACGTCGGAGACCCGCCTCTTGCGCGCCTGTCTCGCCGTCACCGGCCAGTCGCCACTGGAGTTCGTGCATCTGCGCCTGTTGATCGAGGCCGAGCGTCAGTTGCGCTACACCTCGATGTCGGTCACCCAGGTCGCGTATTATCTCGGCTTCGAGGATCCTGCCTACTTCAGCCGGTTCTTTGCACGACGGATGGGCGTCTCACCGCGCGCCTTCCGCCGAGGCGATGCCGCGATGACGCTCGAGCCGGTGGCTCCATGACCGCAGCTCGCTCCGTGCACCCCCCGTGCCGCGGGTGCCGATACGTCTCATGATGCGATGTCGGGGGAGGCCGCGGCCGCGGGCATCAGGCGGATCGACAACACGAGCGGGACGCACGCCAGCAAGATGACCCCGATCAGCAACGAGGGCGCGCCGAAGCCAGCGCCACGCTGCAGCGCATATCCGACCAGATCAGGCATCACGAGCCCGCCGGCAGTCCCGGTGATGTTGATGGCCACGACCGCCACCGCAAGCGTGCTCTGGGTCAGCATGCGGGTGGGCAGCGCCCAGAAGGCGC
>JAKAFQ010000713.1 GCA_021817875.1 Pseudomonadota bacterium | reverse complement strand
CGAGGCCCGGTCCTACGATTTCGCCAATCAGATGCGCATCGTGCGCGGGCGCATGCCCACGCTCGAGATGATCAACGACCGGTTCGTGCGCCTGAACCGCGTGAGCCTGTACAACCTGCTGCACCGTGCGCCGGAGATTTCCGTCGGCCCGGTGCAGATCAAGAAATTCAGCGAGTTCATCCACACGCTGCACGTGCCGAGCAGCCTGAATCTCGTGCGCTTCAATCCCCTGCGCGGCACCGCCCTCATCGTCCTCGACCCGAAGCTGGTGTTCTCGATCGTCGACAACTTCTTCGGCGGCAACGGCCGGCACACTAAGGTCGAGGGCCGGGAGTTCACGGCCACCGAGCAGCGCATCATTCAACTGGTGCTGCGCAGTGTATTCACCGACCTGCGCGAAGCGTGGTCGCACGTCGCCGATCTGCAGCCGGAATATCTGCAGTCGGAGATCAATCCGCACTTCGCCAACATCGTCTCCCCGTCGGAAATCGTCGTCGTCACTTCGTTTCACATCGACCTCGAAGGCGGCGGCGGCAGTCTTTACGTCACCATGCCGTACGCGATGATCGAGCCGTTGCGCGAAGTACTCGACGCAGGCGTCGCAAGCGACCGCATGGAGCGGGACGAGCGCTGGCTGCAGTCGCTGCGCGAAGAGATCGACGACGCCGAACTCGCCGTGACCACGCTCGTCGGTCGCACCTCGCTGTCGCTCGGTGAGCTGCTCAACCTCAAGCCCGGCGACATACTGCCGTGCGACTTCACCGGCCGGGTCACCCTGTTCGCCGAGGACGTGCCGGTGTTTCACGGCACGCTCGGCACCTCGCGCGGCCACCAGGCGGTGAAGATCGAGGAAAGCATCCGTCGCGCCAAGCCGTCCGTCGAACCCATTTCCGTCAACAGCAAATGAGCTCTGCCATGAACGCCAACGTCCAGGCCCAACCGGCCGAATTCCAGGACCTCACTCAGGAAAGCGGCGCCAAGCAGCCGCGCGACGTGAACCTCGAGGTCATCCTCGACGTGCCCGTGACTCTGTCGATGGAGGTCGGTCGTACCCGCATCCCGATCCGCAACTTCCTCCAGCTGAACCAGGGCTCGGTGGTCGAACTCGACCGCACCGCCGGTGAGCCGCTCGACGTGTACGTCAACGGCACGCTGGTCGCCCATGGCGAAGTGGTGGTGGTGAACGAGCGCTTCGGAATCCGCCTGACCGACGTCATCAGCCCCGCCGAACGCCTGCGCAAGCTCAAATGAGTCATCTGTTCGCCGCCCCCGCTGCGGCCAGCTCGGCCCCGGCGGTCAGCGCCGGAGGGCTGCTGTCGGTCAGCCTTGCTCTGCTCGTCGTGCTCGGCGCGATTTTTGCGCTTGCCTGGCTGGCGCGGCGCATGCGCACCTTCGGCAGTCGCGCCCGCGGCGCGCTTGAGATCCTCGCCAGCCTGCCGCTCGGCACCAAGGAACGTGCGGTGCTGGTCAAGGTAGGCGATGCGCAGATCCTGCTCGGCGTCGCCCCCGGCCAGGTGAGCACCCTGCACGTACTCCCGCAGCCGCTCGAGCTCGACCGGACCGCAACGGCCGGCGTTACCGCCGGGCGTCCCACCTTCGCCGCGCTGTTGAAGCGGAGCCTCGGAAAGTGACCCGCCTCGCGCGAAGCTGGCCTCTGCTGCTGCTGGCATTGCTGCCGGCCGTCGCCTGCGCCGCACCGGGCATCCCCGCCTTCAGCGTCCAGACTCACGGCGGCACGCAGACTTATACCCTGACGCTGCAGGTGCTGGCGCTGATGACGGCGCTGACGCTCCTGCCGGCGATCCTGCTGATGATGACCGCCTTCACGCGTATCGTGATCGTGCTCGGCATCCTGCGCCAGGCGCTCGGCGCCGGCCAGACGCCGCCGAATCAGGTGCTGCTCGGCCTGGCGCTGTTCCTGACTTTCTTCGTGATGACGCCCGTGATCCGCCAGATCGATCAGAGCGCCTATCAGCCCTATGCGGCCGGAACGATCGACATGGCCACCGCGCTGGGGCGCGCCGAGGCGCCGCTGAAGGATTTCATGCTGCACCAGACGCGCGAGAGCGACATCGCCGTGTTCACGCACATCGCCGGCGGCAAGGGCTATGCCGCTCCGGTCGATGTGCCGCTGTCCGTGCTGGTTCCGGCCTTCGTCACGAGCGAGCTGAAGACGGCTTTCCTGATCGGATTTCTGCTGTTCATTCCGTTCGTAATCATCGATCTGGTGGTGGCGAGCGTGCTGATGTCCCTCGGCATGATGATGGTCTCACCGGTGACGATCTCCCTGCCGTTCAAACTGATGCTGTTCGTCCTCGTGAACGGCTGGACACTGGTCATGGGCTCGCTCGCAGCGAGCTTCTATCACTGACGGAGAATGCCTGAGTGACCCCGAACACTGTGATGAATCTCGGCACGAGCGCACTCGAGCTGACCTTAATGCTCGCCGCGCCGCTGCTGCTCGCGGCGCTGATCACCGGCGTGGTGGTCGGCGCATTCCAGGCGGCCACCCAGATCAACGAAATGACCCTGTCTTTCATCCCGAAGCTGCTGGTGCTGTCACTGGTCGTGGCTCTCACCGGACCGTGGATGCTCAAGACCATGGTCGAGTACACCCGCGAGCTGATCCTGAGCATCCCGCAGCTGGTCAACTGACGCCGCGCGCATGATCACCGTCACCGCCGCACAGCTCGAGCATGGCATCGCCACGGTCTTCTGGCCGTTCGTGCGCATCGGCTCGTGCTTCATGGTTGCCCCGGTGTTCGGTGCGATTTCGGTGCCGCCGCAGCTGCGTATCGTGCTCGCCGGGGCGATTGCCCTGCTGATC
>JAKAFQ010000712.1 GCA_021817875.1 Pseudomonadota bacterium | reverse complement strand
GGACGAGCCCGCCGATGCGGGCGCGGATGCGCCGGCGGCCGGGCTCGTTGGCAGGCTCATCGCTCCAGAAACGCGGAGCGGAAGGCGCAGCGGTTGCGGTACTCATGAGGCGCTCTCGACTTCAAATCCAAGCTCATCCAGCTTCTCGCGCAGCCGATCCGGTGTCATCTGGGCCGGATCGAAGGCGATCGTGACGCGCTGCGTGTGAGCGTCGGCAGCAACGTGCTGGACTCCCGTGAGGCACTGCAGGCCGAAACGGATCCGGCTCTCGCAGCCGCTACAGCGAATCCTCTCCTTGCCGGTGACGGTGAATTCAATCCGGGTGCTCATGAGTGAGTCCTCGTGGCTAAACGCTAATGACTTGCAACCAATCGGTCGGCATTGCACGGCCCATGGCTTCGCAGTCAGGGGTGGTGGGCTGGCTGCAGAAGGTATGGTAGACCTTGGAGCGCACTCCAGGGTCAAGGGGTTCCTCGCTGCCGTCCAATGAAAGGACTGGCGATCAGCACGGCACCACGGCATCCCTGTAACCGCCTGCGGAATGAGGCGGCGAGGCCGTAGGCGCGGGCAAGTCGCACGGCTGAGGGGTTCGTGGACGCCACTCTTCATGTCGGCGGCGCCGCTGCCTTAAAGGATTCTGTCTCGCACCGCCGGTACGAACGGATGGCTGCGCCACTCTACGAGCGGGCCGGTCGGCACCACGTCGGTATGACCGGTGAAGCAGAATACCGGCCTCGTATCACTGCCGCGGACTGCCCAGAAATTCTCCACGCCACCGAAGCGCAGCGGGCTCGACCTCCAAGGCGATTGCCTGCAGGCGTCGAATCATCAATTCCTGGCAGCCCTCGTCGGCGGGCGACACGAGCGGCGGGGTAATGAAATTGCAGGTGAGCCCCAGGGTGGCGGACATGTCTCGCCGAGGGTCAGCAGCGGCTGCGCATGTTCATGCGCGACGATCGGGGTTCAACGGGGCTTGCCGCGGAAAAGCCCGATCTGTCATACGCCTGCAACATTCGCCAGCAAGACTATGCGCCATCGGGGCGCCGGCATGATGGGGCGAGCGTCTGTAACGGGGCCGTCACAGTGATGTCGCTTAATTGATGCGCGCGCATACCCGAATGTGGTGCGTCCATTATGAGAACGATCGACTGAATGAGTGACCCATGAAGCCGTTCATGCTCAAGAAATCTCTGGCCACCCCCGCGTCAGTTGCCACCGTTGGTGTCTCAGGCTACAGCGTCGCGCTGCTCGAGGTGCGACGGCTCCGACACGGCCGCGAGCGGCACCGGGGTCGAGTCAAGCGCTTCTACCTGACTTCAGGTCGATGTGGAGCATGTTCGGCCGTTGGGATCAGGCGAAGCTCAGCAAGAATCTCACGCCCAGCTTGAAGTCCCAGTATTTCAACGTCGGCCTGGCTGCGCATCCAATCAGGAATGTCGATATCGCTCTGGTGTACGCGAGAAGGATGGGCGGCGGTACGTCCGCGACGGCGACCTTCGGCTCGACGAACGGCAGCTCCTTCAGCAGGATCGACGGTAAGTACGACGAGGTTGGGCATTTGGGCGCACCGAGGCGATCGGCAGCATCATTTCTCGAAACACAAGGCGGAGGCATCATGAAATCGTTTCCTTCCAGCGCACCGCGCAGACACGTGGCTGCGCGGCTCATCTCGGTCGCCGCGGCGGCGGTCGTCAGCACGAGCGCGCTAGCGGCCGGTCAGGTCACCGGCGCGGGCAGCACCTGGGTCTATCCGCTGGTCGCGAAGTGGGCGGCTACCTACGCGCAGAAGACCGGCGTGCAGATCAATTATCAGCCCATCGGCTCGGGCGGTGGCATCCAGCAGATCAAGGCGGGCACGGTGGCCTTCGGGGCGAGCGACATGCCGCTCACGCCGCAGGTGCTCGGCCAGAACCACCTGATCCAGTTCCCCACGGCGATCGCCGGTGAGGACATCGTCTACAATCTGCCCGGGGTGCAGGCAGGGCAGCTGCTCCTCACCGGGCCCGTGATCGCGGATATCTATCTCGGCAAGATCACTCAGTGGAACGATCCGGCGATCCAGAAGCTGAACCCTGGTCTTCATCTGCCCGACACGACCATCAGCGTGGTACATCGCTCCGACGGGTCCGGCACCACGTTCACTTTCGCTAACTACCTGTCGAAAGTGAGCCCGGAGTGGAAGCAAAAGGTCGGCGCCGACACCTCGATCGACTGGCCGACGGGACTCGGCGGCAAGGGCAATCAGGGCGTCGCCTCGTACGTGCAGCGAATCCAGGGCTCGATCGGCTACGTGGAGTATGCATACATCCTCGAGAACCACATGAAGTACGCGCGCATGATCAACAGCGCCGGCAAGGTGGTCAGCCCCAGCCTCGCAGGGTTCCAGGCCGCAGCGGCGAATGTGGATTTCACGAAGGTGCAGGACTTCTACGTCATCCTGACGGATCAGCCCGGCGCGCAGAGCTGGCCGATCTCCGGCTGCACTTGGCAGATCCTGCGCACAACCGCACCGAAGTCGGTGAACGAGCCGGTGACGCAGTTCTTCCTGTGGGGCTTCGAGCACGGCCAAGCCATGGCGAGGTCGATTGCCTTCGGTCCGCTTCCGGCGAGCACCGTGCGCGCGATCGAGACCTACTGGAAGCAGAATCTCGGCATCTGAGGGCTCTCGCCTGCGAGGCGCGCGCTCGCAGGTGATAGGATAAAGTGACTCTCGCGCACAGGGCGGCTGTCCCAGCAGGCGGCCGCCCTCTGGGATTCCGCCTAGTCGGGCGCGCACGAGTCCAATTGACTAGCGATGACGAGCGGCAAGTGTCAAGACCGGGATGCG
>JAKAFQ010000711.1 GCA_021817875.1 Pseudomonadota bacterium | reverse complement strand
GATCTACCGGGCGGATGTAGGCGCCGCGGGCGAGGCCGTTGACGGCGACCACCTGCCGGCACGCGTCGTTGAGCTGTTCGGCGCTGAACGGCACGGTGATGCGGTAGACCTTCGCCGAGTCGAGCAGCCGCCGCGTGTGCTCGCGCAGGCGGAAAATGGCCACGCCCCGCGGGGTCTCATAGGCACGCACGCCCTCGAAGACCGATGAGCCGTAGTGCAGCGCATGGGACATCACGTGGACCGTGGCGTGCTCCCAGGGGACGAGCTTGCCGTTGAACCAGATGAATTCGGTGGCCGGTATGGGCATGGGTCTCTCCGTCGTTAGATCGCCTTGGCCGCGCTCGCGGCCGCGGCGCGCTCCTCGCGCGAGCGATTGCCCGCCTGCGACAGCTCGATGCGATTGATCACTTCGAGGAACGCCTTGGTGCTCGATTCGACGATGTTGGTGCTGACGCTCGAGCCTCGGTACGTGCGCTGATTGTACTCCACGTACACCAGGGCCTCGCCCTGTGCGTCCTCGCCCTCCGTCACGGCGCGCACCTCGAACTTGCGCAGCATCACGCCGATGCCCGTTGCCGCTTCGATGGCCTTGAAGGCGGCATCGACCGGACCGTCGCCGTGGGCCGTGCGCTCGACGAGCCGTCCATCGTGATGCTGCAGGCGCACCTTCGCGCTCGCCTCGCCCTCGGTCCCGGCGTGCGTCTCGAGGCCGAGCAGCGTCCAGGGGCCGGCCGCCGCGCCTTCCGCGCGCAGCACCAACGCCTCGATGTCGCCGTCGAAGAGCTCCTTCTTCTTGTCCGCCAACGCCTTGAATTCCTCGAACACCAGGTTGAGCTCGCTGTCATCGAGCTCGAACCCGAGCGCCCGGACCCGGTCGCGGAAGGCGTGCCGGCCGCTGTGCTTGCCGAGGATCAGATGGCTGCGCGAGAGGCCCACGTCCTCGGGACGCATGATCTCGTAGGTCGAGTAATGACGCAGCACACCATGCTGATGAATGCCGGCCTCGTGAGCGAAGGCGTTCTCGCCCACCACCGCCTTGTTGCGCGGCACCGGCATGCCGGTGATGCTCGAGACCAGGCGGGAGGTCGGATAGAGACGTCCGGTCTGGATCCCGGTGGCGACGTTGAAGAACGCGGCGCGCGTCTTCAGCGCCATGACCACTTCCTCGAGCGAGCAGTTGCCGGCGCGCTCGCCGATCCCGTTGATGGTGCACTCGATCTGGCGGGCGCCGGCCACCACCGCCGTCAGGCTGTTGGCCACCGCCATGCCGAGATCGTCGTGGCAATGCACCGAGAGCCGGATGCGCTCGATGCCGCGGACGTTCTTGCGCAGATACCGGAAAAGCTCGGCGAACTCGTCGGGCACGGTATACCCGACGGTGTCGGGGATGTTGACCGTGCCGGCGCCGGCCTCGATGGCGGCCTCGACCACCTGCGCCAGGAACTGCAGCTCCGTGCGCGAGGCGTCCTCGGGCGAGAATTCGACGTCATCGCACAGTTCCCGGGCGCGCCGCACGCCCTCGACTGCCGTGCGCAGGATTTCCTCCTCGGCCATGTTGAGCTTGTACTGGCGATGGATGGCGCTGGTGGCGAGGAACACGTGGATGCGCCGGCGGGGCGCATCCGCGAGTGCCCGCGCGGCGAGCTCGATGTCCTCGCGGTTGCAGCGCGCCAGGGCGCAGATGGACGGACCGTGCACCTCGCGCGCCACGGCCTGCACGCTCTCCCAGTCGCCCTTGGAGGCGGCGGGGAAGCCCGCCTCGATCACATCGACGCCGAGGTCGGCGAGCGCCCGGGCCACTCGCAGCTTCTCCGGGCGCGTCATGCTGCAGCCCGGGGCCTGTTCCCCGTCGCGCAGCGTGGTGTCGAAGATCAGTACTCGGTCAGGTTCGCCAGCCATGGATTTCTCCCGGCGCGCGAGCGCGAGGCGCTCAGGCGCGCTGATCGTTGAGCCAGGGCATGCGCGCGCGCAATGCCTCGCCGATTTTCTCGATGGGGTGCTCGACATCGCGCTTGAGCAGTTTCTCGTAGCGCTTGCGCCCGCCGGCATTCTCCTTGATCCACTGCCGGGCGAACTTGCCGGTCTGGATCTCCCCGAGCACCTTGCGCATCTCCTTCTTCACCCGCGCATCGACGATGCGCGGTCCGCGCGTCAGGTCGCCGTACTTGGCGGTCTCGCTGATGAAGCGGTGCATCTTGGTGATGCCCCCCTCATGCAGCAGATCCACGATGAGCTTCAGCTCGTGCAGGCACTCGTAGTAGGCCACCTCGGGCTGATAACCGGCCTCGACGAGGGTCTCCCAGCCGCGCACCACGAGCTCGGTGGCCCCGCCGCAGAGCACCGCCTGCTCGCCGAACAGGTCGGTCTCGGTCTCCTCCGCGAAAGTCGTCTCGAGCACCCCGCCGCGCGTGCCGCCGATGCCGTGCGCGTAGGAGAGCGCCTTGGCGTGCGCCTTGCCGGTCGCATCCTGGGCCACCGCGATCAGGCACGGAACGCCCCGGCCCTGCTGGTACTGGCGACGGACCAGGTCGCCCGGTCCCTTGGGTGCGATCAGCACCACGTCGAGGTCCTTGCGCGGCTTGATCTGCTTGAAGTGAATGTTGAATCCGTGCGCGAACAGGAGGGTCGCGCCCGGCTTGAACTCGGACTGGATGCTCTCGTAGAGCGCTTTCTGCGCCAGGTCGGGCACGAGGAAGGCGATGAGATCGGCGCCGCGCGCCGCGCGGGCCGGCTCGGCCACCTCCAGGCCGTCCTTTTTCGCCTTCTTCCAGCCCGGACCGCCCTTGCGCACACCGACGACCACATCGAAGCCACTGTCCTTGAGGTTCAGC
>JAKAFQ010000710.1 GCA_021817875.1 Pseudomonadota bacterium | reverse complement strand
GCCGGCTGCCCCGGCGGTGAGAACAGCACCTCCCAGTCCGCCTCGCCGTGGCGTATCGACTGGTGATCGAAGCCCTTGCGCCCGAGCAGCGCGTACAGCGGCAGCGGCTCGAAGGGCGCGAGCAACCGCAGCGCCTGGCCCGGCGCCAGCGCGCCGACGGCGCTCAGGATCCGCGGCAGAGGTTCCCCTCCGCGGCGCAGCTCTTCGCGGACATCGAGTGTGAACGGTTCAGACATGGTCAGCCCCTCTGGTCCGGAACACATGCAGCGGTGGACGTTTCGCTGCGCCGCCGCCGCACATAATGAGCGCGCCACGCGCGCCAGAATTCTCTCACGAGGCCCAGCGTTGCGCAGGCGAGGATGGCGACGCTCAGCCGGAACAGGCGCGTATCACCGGCCAGCCCGCACAGCCCACCCGCCAGCACCGCCAGAAAATACAGCGCAAACCACGCATGGCTGCGCCGCTCGTCGACCAGATCCTGCACCCGCGGCACAGCCCCGCGGCCGAGGCTGCTGCCGTAACGGCTGAGCCAGGTGAGGAACGGAATGATCTTGTACAGCTGCGTGAGCCCGAGACCGCTGAGCCAGCCGAATACCACCAGGAAAACGACGAGCGGCGCCTGCGCGCCGCGACCGCCGCTGACGAGCAAACCGAGCGCGAGCGCCGTGCTGAGCCCCAGGCAGGCGAAGGCGCCGAGCGCGGCGCGGTTGTGCGCTTCGATGACCCGTCGCTTGCGCGTGCGATAGATCCGTACCAGGTCCCACAGATAAATCGCCACGGCGATCGCGATCGCCACGTCGCCGCTCGACTGCGCGATCCGCAGCCACTGCGCGCCGACCCACAGGCGGGCGAGCCCCGCACCGATGGCCACTGCGAACCCCACGGTCCCGAGAACGTGCACGCACTCTCCCGGGATTCCGCGCTCCTCCGGAGCGAGCATGAACATCGGCAGCAGTTTGTAGCTGACCCCGATCGCGGTCAGCGTGAACCAGCCGCCGAGGCCCGCGAGCGCGTGTTCAGCGACTCCGCCGAGCAGCACGGCCAGAAACGGCGCCAGTGCCGGTACCGTGAATGCGAGCGCAAACGACCCGCCGAGCAGCACCGTCAGGAGCAGAAACACCAGACCGGTGAGCACCATCCGGCCGGGCAGCGCAAGTGGCCGCGCGCCGAGCAGCGGCACGCCGACGTTCCAGCAGGCGAGCAACACCCCGATCAGCACCCCGGCGCCGCCGGCCGGTAGCGCGAGGGCAACGGCCGGCGATCCGGCGTGCATGCCGAGAAAGCCGCCGAGCATGCCCAGCAGTCCGATCTCGACGGCGAGCAGGGTCCAGAGCGCCAGGCGCTGACTGACCAGCGGCCGGGAAGTGATCACCGGGACGAACTGGAACAACGCCCCGAGCATCAGCAGCAACAGCCAGCCGATGGCCAGCAGATGCACCGCGGCGAGCGTGCCGGGCGCGGACACTCCCTGCGCCGGCCAGCTCAGGCCGAAAAGAATCAGCCCCTGGGCCGCCATGAAGTTGACGAGCGCACAGGCGAACATCGGCAGGGTCCAGCGAGACAGGCGATTGCTGAGCGTGACCATGGGCAAAGCGTCCGCGCAACCCTCCAGTTCCGCCTTGACAGCGGTCAAGCCCCGGTGCGCAGACCCACCAGGCGTTGCAGCGCCGTGTACCGGGGTGCGGTTTCGCGCCCGAATGGCCCGGGCGTGCTCCGCCGCGCATCGCGGTTGTCTGAGCGCCTCAGTATATCCGGGAGGCGCCGGGCGGCAACGGGGTGATGTCCGGCGACGCACTTGATGCGCGTCAAGGCACCGGGACGGCGCGCGACGCTAGCTTTGCCGCACGGCCCGCCTCGGTCGGTCAGACGCCGCCGCCGATCGGTCCGCATTTCCGGGTTTTCAAGGTCCGAGTGAACTTTCCGACTGTTATATCGCACTACGATGTCTTTGTGTCGCGAGCGCGGCCCGCGGCACGCATGACGCCACCCTTGCGAGGAGATCATCGATGACAGCCCCCGCCACTCCGCACCCAGTCAGCCACGAAGATGCCACCAGCAGTGTCCTCAAGTGGGTGCTGCTCGCCGTCGCCGTGGTCACATTCGGACTGCTTGGCTGGGCGACCAGCCGCACGTATCGACTCTCTCCTCCGACCCCTGCCCGCTTCCTCGCCCCGGACGGCAGCGCGGTGCTCACGGCCGCGGACATCGAAGCCGGCAAAGCCGGTTTTCAGCGCGCCGACCTGATGGATTACGGCAGCCTGTACGGCATGGGCTCGTATTTCGGTGAAGACTACACCGCTGCGAACCTCGTCAAGCTCGCCGCCCTCACCGAGCACGAAATCGCCGAGGCCCGCTTCGGCACAGGCTTCTCGGGGCTGGCCGCCGGGGACCAGGCGGTCGTGAAGGCCGACATGCGCCGTGAGTTGCAGGGCATCGATCTGACTCAGTCGGTCGTGAGGCTGCCTGCGGCGGTCGCACGCGCCATCGGCACGCTGCGCGGCAAGATCGCCGGCTCGCTGCTGCGCTCGGACTACGCGAAGGGCTGGACTCGGGCGCACAGCCTCGATGCCGCCACCGCGGCACAGACCGCCGACTTTCTCATTTATTGCTCCATTACGACGGTGGCCCGCCGCCCGGGCGGCATCGCGTCCTGGACCCAGAACTGGCCCTATGAGCCACTGGTCGGCAACACGCCCACCACCAGCACCTTCATCTGGACCTGGGTGAGTTTCGGCTTCACGTTCTTCGCCTTCGGCGCAGTGATCTTCCTGTACGAGCGATACATCCACAGTCCCGACCACGGGCCGCTCGAGCCGACGCTGACGTTCGGCC
>JAKAFQ010000709.1 GCA_021817875.1 Pseudomonadota bacterium | reverse complement strand
TCACCCAGGGCATGCCGTGGGCGCACCTCGACATCGCCGGCACCGCCTGGCAGGGCGGCGCGCAGAAAGGCAGCACCGGACGGCCGACGCCACTGCTCGCGGACTTCCTCATCCGCCGCGCGCGCATCTGAGGTCAGAGTGCGGGTCGACTTCTACGTGCTCTCGGAAGCCTCGGCTGCGGCGCGCCTCAAGGTGGCCTGCCGCATCGCGGAAAAGGCGTACCTCGCCGCGCAGAGCGTGTTGCTGTGGCATAGCGACCGCGCCGAGCTCGAGACGCTCGATGAGTTGCTGTGGACCTTCGCCGACACGAGCTTCGTGCCGCACGAATGGCTCGGCGAGAACGCGGCGGCCCCCGTGCTGCTCGGTACGGAGCCGCCCCCGGGACCGGTCGAGGTGCTGATCCATCTCGGCCTCTCGCCCGAGCCGCCGGCGTTTCTCGCCCGCGTATCGCGCCTCGTCGAGATCATCGACGGCGAGCCAGCGCGGCGCGACGCCGGCCGCGCGCGCTTCAAGGCATACCGTCAGTTGGGGCTCTCGCCCGACACGCACGCGCTGCAGAGCCCCTGAGCGGCCTGCCGCCGCGGCGCGCCTGATCGGGGACCCGGGCAGCCTGCCGCTGCGCTATCCTAGCCGCGTGCGAGCCCAGTGCGGGCTCCCCGCCCGCCGGCTCGTCGCCGTGCGCCTTGCCGCCGCGAGCGCGCGGGATCACACAGAGGCTCCCTGGACCCATGGAAAAAGTCTACGCGCCGCAGGCGATCGAGCGGCGGAACTACGAGCGGTGGGAAACGAACGGCTGGTTCGCCCCGAGCGGCCGCGGCGCGCCGTTCTGCATCATGATCCCGCCGCCCAACGTGACCGGGACGCTGCACATGGGGCATGCGTTCAACCACACGCTGATGGACACCCTGACGCGTTATCACCGCATGCGGGGCGATGACACGCTGTGGCAGCCGGGCACCGATCATGCGGGCATCGCGACCCAGATGGTGGTCGAACGGCAGCTGGAAGCCGAGGGCAGACGGCGCACCGATCTCGGCCGCGACGCCTTCATCGAGCGCATCTGGCAATGGAAGGCGCACTCCGGCGGCACCATGGCCGGACAGATGCGCCGCCTCGGCGATTCGGTCGATTGGACCCGCGACCGTTTCACCCTGGACGAGGGCCTGTCGCGCGCGGTGATCGAGGTGTTCGTGCGCCTGCATGCCGAAGGACTGATCTACCGCGGCAAGCGGCTGGTCAACTGGGACCCGGTGTTGCTCACGGCCCTGTCGGATCTCGAGGTGCAGAGCGAAGAGGAGGAAGGCCATCTGTGGCATCTGCGCTACCCGCTCGAGGACGGCTCGGGCCATGTGGTGGTGGCCACGACACGGCCGGAGACGATGCTGGGCGACGCCGCGGTCGCCGTCCATCCCGATGACGAGCGCTATCGGCACCTGGTCGGCAGACGAGTGCGCCTGCCGCTCGCCGAGCGCACCATCCCGGTGATCGCCGACCGGTATGTCGAGGCGACCTTCGGCTCCGGCTGCGTGAAGATCACCCCGGCGCACGATTTCAACGACTACGAGATCGGCCGGCGGCACGGACTGGCGCAGATCAACATCTTCACGCCCCGCGCCGCGCTCAACGACGCCGTGCCGGAGCGCTTCCGCGGCCTCGATCGCTATGAGGCGCGAAAGCGCGTGCTCGCCGAGCTCGAGGCGGCCGGACTGCTGGAGCGGACCGAGCCGCACCGGCTGATGGTGCCGCGGGGCGATCGCTCGGGGGCCGCGCTCGAGCCCTATCTCACCGATCAGTGGTACGTGAAGATCGCGCCGCTCGCCGAGCCGGCGATCGCCGCGGTCGAGAGCGGCCGCACCCGCTTCGTGCCGGAAAACTGGGCCAAGACCTATTTCGAGTGGATGCGCAACATCAAGGACTGGTGCATCAGCCGCCAGCTCTGGTGGGGTCATCGCATTCCCGCGTGGTACGACGGACAAGGCAACGTGTACGTGGGCCGCAGCGAAACCGAGGTCCGCGCCACGCACCACCTCGGAGCCGATACGCCGCTGCGCCAGGACGAGGACGTGCTCGACACCTGGTTCTCCTCGGCCCTGTGGCCGTTCTCGACGCTCGGCTGGCCGGATCGGACGGCCGAGCTCGCCCGGTTCTATCCGACCACGCTGCTGCTCACCGGCTTCGACATCATCTTCTTCTGGGTCGCGCGCATGATGATGCTGGGGCTGAAGTTCATGGGCGACGTGCCGTTCCGCGACGTGTACATCCATGGGCTGATCCGCGACGAGCACGGCGAGAAGATGTCGAAGTCCAAGGGCAATGTCATCGACCCGCTCGACATCGTCGACGGCATCGACCTCGAATCGCTCGTGGCCAAGCGCACCAGCGGCCTGATGCAGCCGCAGATGAAATCACGCATCGAGAAGAACACCCGCCGGGCGTATCCCGACGGCATCGCCGCGCACGGCACGGACGCGCTGCGCTTCACCTTCGCCGCCCTCGCCTCTCCGAGCCGCGACATCCGCTTCGACCTCGCTCGCGTGGCCGGCTATCGCAACTTCTGCAACAAGCTGTGGAACGCCGCCCGGTTCGTCACCCTGGTGTGTGAAGGCGAGCCGCCCGGCGAGGTGCGGCCGGATGGGCCGGCCGATGGCCCGATCGAGCGGTCGGTGGCCGACCGCTGGATCCGTTCGCGTTTCGGTCGGATGCTGGCCACGGTGGAAACATCGCTTGCCGAATACCGTTTCGACTACGCGGCCAACGCGCTCTACGAGTTCACCTGGCACGAGTTCTGCGACTGGTATCTCGAGCTCACCAAGCCGGTGCTGCAGTCGCAGTCGG
>JAKAFQ010000708.1 GCA_021817875.1 Pseudomonadota bacterium | reverse complement strand
ACAGGCCCCAGGCCGCGCGCCCGGCTGGGTTACATGGAGGGCCGCGAGCTCGCGGCGCTGCCGGCGCAGATCGAAGCGCTGGAAAAGGAACAGTGCGACATCACCGCGCGCATGAGCGAGCCGGCATACCACGCGCGGGGCCCGGAGCGGATCCGCGCCGACACCCTGCGACTTCAGGCGATCGAGGCCGAACTCGCCACCCGGTACGCCCGCTGGGAAGCGCTCGAGGCGCGCGCCGGCGGCGCCTGAGGGCCGTCGCACTGTCCCGGCCGGGCGGCCCGAGTGTCGGCCGTGGGTGGCAGGTCGCGGCCTTACGCGGCCTGCAGACTCGAGCTGTCGCGGTACGAACCCGGCTTGACCAGCACGAAGTCGCACTCGAGGTCCTCGACGAGCACCGAGGTCAGCGTTCCCACCAGACTCAGCGCGCTCGGGCGATGCGTCAACGCCCCGAGAACCATGACATCGTAGTCGCGTCCGAGTGAGAACCGGGACAGTTCCCGCTCCGGAGGGCCCGCCAGGACGTGGATGTGGCCGTCGTCGATGCCCGACTCGCGGGCCAGCACCTGAAGCTTTTCGGCCCGCGTCCGGCTCTCGGATTCCTGCGGCGCCGAACGCTCGGCGTAGACAACGTCCAGCTCCGAATCGGTGACCCGCGCCAGGGTCTTTGCGACCTTGAGGATGGTGCCCGCGAGGCCCTGGGTCTCCTCGTCCGACACGTCGATCGCGGCCGCAATGCGCAACTTCGGGCGCCAGCGCCGGCCTCGCACCAACGCGAGCGTCGCCGGGCAGGTGCGCATCAGCTGCCAGTCGTTGGCATCAAAGGCGCTGTGGCTCGGGCGGCCGCCCCCGGCGGCCTTGAGCACCATCTCCGGGCCGCTGGCGCGCACCTTGCGCAGGATCCCCTCGTACAGCGGACTCTCGCACGATGCATCGATCTGCAGAGGAATGTCGCCGAGGCCGATCGCCTCCCGGTAGCGAAGCAGGTGGTCCGTGGCGCGGGCGATGCAGCGCTGCAGCGCCTTCTGGTCGAAGGGATTCGAATCGTACGAATGCTTCAGGGCGTATGCCAGCTCGGCGTCGCACAGAAACAGATCGAGCCCGAGCCCGAGGGAACGCGCGATGCGCGCCGCCTTGACGAGCACCGTCGCATCGGGTTCGCAACGCGTGTCGACCACCAGAATCGATCTCGGCTTGTGCATCGTCTGTGCCCCATCGGCCGCCTGCGATCCGCCGGATGCGCCCGCAGTACCCTGTTCAGACTCTCACAGGCGGCATCGGCATGCCATCCGCACTCTCAACGACCCCCCGGCGCATTCCGCGGCGGGCGGCCGGGACGCCCGGCAGCGATCGAACCGCGCGCACTGCACGCATCGCCCTAGGGGATTACGCGTATGCCGCGTGGCGGCGCTGCGCGCCACCCCGCGACGCTCAGCGCAGGTAGGCCTCGGTGGCGTACCTGCGCATCATCCGGTGACTGTTGAAATAAGCGGCATTGGTGCCGATGGTCGCCTTCATCAGCCTCACCCAGCCGCGCGCATTGTCGGTGTAGCCGTAATACAGCGGCAGCACGGTCTGTTCCAGCTTGTCGTACAGCGAGCGGGCATCCTCGACCGCCCAACCCGTGACCCCTTCGATGCACCCCTCGACCCACCAGCCGTCCAGCAGCGACAGGCTCGGCACGCCGTTCAGGGCCGCCTTCATGCCGCTGGTGCCGGAGGCCTCGAGCGGCGGCAGCGGCGTGTTGAGCCAGACGTCCGTGCCCGCCACCATCAGCAGCGCCAGCTCGAGGTCATAGTCCGGCAGGTACGCCACGGCGATCGTGCCCGCGAGCTCGCGGGCATGCTCGTGCAGACGGCTGATCAGCCGCTTGCCCTCCTCGTCGTGCGGATGCGCCTTGCCGGCGAGCACGATCTGCAGGGGCCGCTCGCGCCCGATCGCCTGCAGCCGGCCGATGTCGGTGAACAGCAGCTCCGGGCGCTTGTAGGCGGTCATGCGCCTCGCGAAGCCGAGCGTCGCCACGTTGCCCTGCAGGGTGACACCCGTCAGCGCCCGCACCTTGTCGATCAGCGCCTGCTTCGCCTGCGCATGGGCGGCCAGCAGCGAGGCGTCGGGAATGCCGTGCACCCTGCCGAGCAGCTCCGGCTCGTGGCACCAGCCCGGCACGAAACGGTCGTACAGCTCGCGGAAACTCGCCGCGCTCCAGGTATACGGATGCACGCCGTTGGTGATGGCGCGCACCATGTAACCCGGATACATCTTCGATGACACCTCGGCATGCCGCTTGGCGACGCCGTTGACGAAGTCGCTCATGTTCAGGGCGAGCTGCGTCATGTTGAGATTCTCCGCCCCGCCCAGCGAGGTCAGCACCGAGAAATCGATCGGCCCATGCTCGGTGCCCGGCTGCCCGGGCTTGGGCGGTCCACGGTCGTCATAACCATAGACGCTGCTCGCGAACAGCCGCTTGACGAGTTCGTACGGGTAGCGGTCGTGTCCGGCCTCGACCGGGGTGTGGGTGGTGAAGCGGCACAGGTCGCGCACACGCGGCAGGTCGTATGGCAGCTCTCCGGGGCGCAGATCGTCGAGCGGATAGGCGAAGTGGCGCAGCAGCTCCACCCCGAGCAGCGCCGAATGGCCCTCGTTCATGTGATACGCGCTGATGTCGAATTCCAGCGCGCGCAGGATGCGCACACCGCCGAGGCCGAGCACCATTTCCTGCTTCAGCCGGTACACCTCGTCGCCGCCGTAGAGGTAATGGGTGATCTCGCGGTCGTCGGCCCGGTTCTCCGGCAGATCGGTATCGAGCAGCAGCACCGGCGCGCGGCCGCCGAGGCGGCTC
>JAKAFQ010000076.1 GCA_021817875.1 Pseudomonadota bacterium | reverse complement strand
GGGCGAGGACGGGTTCCCCTACCGGGCGCACAGCGCTCGAGACGAGCGCCGATGAATGAGGTGGTCCACACTGACTATGCACGGCTGAGCGCGGCAGCGAGGGCGGTCGGGCTCGCATGCCGGGGCGGCTTCCACCCGCAGGACGGAGACGACGTGCCGGTGGGGGACGACCGCCCCGCGCGTACCGTCGTGCTGCTCGGATTCACCGGGCGCGAGCAATGGCCCGTGTTCACCGCTTCGCCCGAGTACCGCGACGGTGCGCCGCACCCACTCGACCGCTGGTCGCAGCGGGTCGTCGGCGGGCTCGCGCAGGACTTCGGCGCCCGTGCGCTCTATCCGTTCACCGGACCCCCATGGTGGCCGTTCCAGCGCTGGGCGCAGCGTGCCGAACGGCTCCACGCCTCGCCGCTCGGCGTGCTCATGCACGCCGATTACGGCCTTTGGCACGCGTATCGCGGCGCGTTGCTGCTGCCGGACGCCATCGACGTGCCGTCGCTGCGGGAGTGGTCGAGTCCGTGCGAATCGTGTCGCGGGCGGCCGTGCCTCGGTGCATGCCCGGCGGGCGCGCTGGCCGGCGGCCGGTTTCTGCCCGAAGCCTGCCAGGCCCACGTGGTGTCCAACAGCGGCGCCGCCTGCCGCACGGGTGGCTGTCTCGCACGGTACGCGTGTCCCGTGGCGAAGATGCACCGCTACGATGCGGCGCAGGCCGCCTTCCATCTCCACGCGTTCATCGCCGCGCGCAGCTGAGCGGGAGGCTGTGCGGACTGTGACGCACGTCCCGACATTGTGCGGCGAAGAAAGGCTGTCAAACCGGGACGGGCCGCCGTTCAGCGAGCGGTCAGGTCCGCTGAGCGAAGCTCGATCCTGCGGCCCGCGGCCGCATGACGGGAGGAATTCGAATGAAGCGCACGGTCATCGCAGTTCTCACGCTCTCGCTGCTGGCGAGCTCCCTGGCGCTGGCTGATCCAACCCCCTGGGACGGTCACGGGCGGGGAGAAGGTGACCATCACGAGTGGCGCCGAGAGGACCACGATCGGGGTGATTACCGGCATTGGCGTCATGAGCGGGATCGACGGGACCATCGGGACTGGCGCCGCGAGGACGACCGCGGCGACCATCGCCGCTGGGAGCGGTTCGATGGGGACCGATACCGCCGACCGCCCGGCTATTACTATCGTTCCTGGGAGCGCGGCGATCGCTTGCCGATCGCTTACCGGGCCCCGGAGTACATCGTTCCGGATCCCGGCATGTACCACCTCGCGCCGCCGCCCCCGGGGTATTGCTGGATCCGGGTCGACAACCGAGCGGTGCTGGCGGCCATCGCGACCGGCATCGTGCTCAACGTCGTAAGCCACGCATTCCGGTAACGGATCGGCGGAAACGGCCGCGGGCCGGATCGACGCCCGCGGCCCGGACAGCCGGCGTGATGTTTATGGCGGCGAAGCGCCCGGCACGGGTGTTCTGGGACGATTCCACCGGATCAGCGTATTCCGCGCACACCCAGACCGGTGTACCGCCGGATCCGAGGCGTCGGGCGTACGCCGGGGCTTGAACTCGGACGGCTTTCTCGGCACGCTGATCCGCTACCAGGGCACGGGCCGCGCTGTGGCGCGTGTCTCGTCGCGGACCGTGCCGCGTTTTGATCTGGAGCACTGGGAGGCCCGCATGTGTCTGTCCCGCATCGGCCGTGTGACCATCGTTCTCGGTCTGTCGCTCGCACTCAGCGCCTGCGTGGTGGGACCCCCGGGCTATTACGGCCGTGGCTATTACGGCGGGGCCATACTCTTCGCGCCCCCCGCGCCACGTTTCGAGGACTATGGGGCGCCGCCGTACCCCGGAGACGTCTGGATCGGCGGCTATTGGCAATGGGCGGGAGGCGGGTACCGCTGGGTGAGAGGCTATTGGTCGCCGCCGCACCCCGGTTACCGCTGGGTGCCACACCAATGGGTCCATGGCTCCCGCGGCTGGCAGATGACCGGAGGCCAGTGGGCGAGGGAGGGCCGAGGCGAGCGCCGCGGCCGGGATCATCGCGGGGACCACCGGGGTGACCACTGAGGCGGCCGGTGAGGGCCGCGGAGCCGCCGCGCCGTCGTGCGGCGGTGCCCTGGATCGGGGTTTCCCGGTTCGGTCTGCGCTGCGATGGGAGGTTCCCGGTGCGATTCAGTACAGCATGGCTGGTCCTGGCAACGGCCGCCGCCCTGATGGCCCATGCCGATTCCTGTCCGGCGGCCGTCGGTTCCGCGCGCGCCGCACGGGCATCCGCACCCGTGGCCGTGAACCCGGCGGACTACCAGGCGCTGAGCTGGCGGTTGATCGGGCCGTTCCGCGGCGGGCGGGTGCTGGCGGTCAGCGGCATTCCGGGCGATGCGCGCCATTTCTACTTCGGTGCGGTCGATGGTGGGGTGTGGGAGACACGCGATGCCGGCCGGACCTGGCAGCCGATCTTCGATCACGAGCCGGTAGGCTCGATCGGCGCGATCGCCATCGCCCCGTCGCGGCCCACGACGATGTACGTCGGCACCGGCGAAGCGGACATGCGCTCGGACATCGCTCAGGGCGATGGCGTGTATCGCTCGACCGATGGCGGGGTCCACTGGACCCATGTCGGACTCACCGACACCCGCCAGATCGCGCGCATCATCGTCGATCCGCATAACCCCGATCGGGTCTTCGTCGCCGCGCTGGGTCATCCCTACGGTCCCAACGCCGAGCGCGGCGTGTTTCGTTCGGACGACGGCGGCAGGCACTGGCGCAAGGTCCTCTACCTCAATCCCGATACGGGAGCGGTGGACGTGGCGTTTCAGCCGGGCAATCCGGACACGATCTACGCCGCGATGTGGCAGACGCGGCGTCCGCCGTGGAGCGTCTATCCGCCCTCCAACGGGCCGGACAGCGGCCTGTACGTATCCCACGACGGGGGCAATCATTGGACGCACATCGTGGGCAACGGCTTCCCGGCTCATCCCGGACGCATCGGGCTCGCGGTTGCCCCGACCCGCCCCGATCGGCTCTATGCCCTGGTCGCCGGCACCTGGAAGACCGGCGGACTGTATCGTTCCGATGACGGCGGGGTGCACTGGCGCCACGTGTCGCGGGACCGGCGCATCTTCGGCCGCGGCTGGTATTTCTGCGCCCTCACCGTCGATCCGAGCGATGCCAACCGGCTGTACGTCATGAACACCATCGTGCTGAGGTCCGATGACGGCGGTGCGCACTTCATCGCGCTCAAAGGTGATCCGACCGGCGATGACTTTCACCAGCTGTGGATCGATCCGACGGACACCCATCGCATGATCCTCGGCAGCGACCAGGGCGCGCAGGTGACGCTCGACGGCGGCAAGACCTGGAGCAGCTGGTACAACCAACCCACCGCGCAGATCTATCACATCAGCACCGACAACCGCTTTCCATTCCGGGTGTATGGAGCACAGCAGGATTCCGGCGCGGTCATGCTGCCGAGCCGCACCATGGGCTACGACGGCATCACCATGGAGCAGTTTCGCGAGATTGACCCGGGCGGAGAGAACGGCATGATCGCTCCGGACCCCCGCAACCCCGACATCATCTACGGCGATGCAACGGATGAAACCACCGGCGTGTCGAAGCTCAACCTGCGCACCGGGCAGGTGCGCGCCGTCGATCCGACGCTCGCCTACCCCGACGCGCATTACCGTACCGCCTGGACGCTTCCCCTGGTGTTCTCGCCTTACGATCACCGGACACTGTACTTTGCCAATCAGCGGCTGTTCAGCACCGCGGACGGCGGGCTGCACTGGCGGCGTATCAGCCCGGACCTGACGCGCAGGAATCCCGGTGTGCCGCCCAATCTCGGGCCGGTGACCGCGGCTGACAACCCGCACGTCGGCAGGCGCTCCGGGGTGATCTACTCGATTGCCCCGTCTCCGTTCAGCGCCCGCGTCATCTGGGTCGGCACCGACGACGGCCTGGTGTGGCGCACGCAGGACGGCGGCGCGCACTGGATCAACGTCACGCCGAAGACACTCACCCCGTGGTCCAAGGTGGCGGGCATCGAGCTGTCGCATTTCCGGCGCGGCACCGCCTACCTCGCCATAGACCGACACCGCCTGGATGACGAGACGCCGTACATTTATGTGACGCGCAATGACGGCAGGACCTGGACGCTGATCACCCGCGGAATTCCGCGTCACGACTTCGTCAACGTGGTGCGCGAGGACCCGGTCAGGCCCGGGCTGCTGTATGCGGGCACCGAGTACGGGGTGTTCGTGTCGTTCGACGACGGGGCGCGCTGGCAGTCCTTGCAGCAGAATCTGCCGGTGACCTCGGTGCGCGACCTCAAGGTGCATGACGATGACCTGGTGATCGCCACGCACGGCAGAGGCATCTGGATCATGGATGACATCAGCGCGCTGCGTCAGATGAGCAGTGTCCGTCGGGGCGCCGTGACCCTGTTCAGACCCGCCGTGGCCATCCGCGTACGGCCCCAGGGATTCACGGGCACGCCCTTCCCCAAGGACGAGCCCATGGCGGCCAATCCTCCGAACGGCGCCATCATCGACTACGTGTTACCGGGTGGCATCAAGGGCCCCGTCACGGTGACCATCCTGAATGCTCACGACGGAGTGGTGCGTCGCTACAGCAGCGCGGAGCGCGTGGCGCCGCCGAACCCGGCAACATTGGACTATGCCCCGCAGTGGGTGCAGCCGCCGATGATTCCTTCGGCTCTGCCCGGCATGCAGCGCATGGTGTGGGATCTTCGCTACGCGAGGCCTGTGGCGCCGCATGCCCAGGGACCGCAGCAGCCCGGCGTCTGGGCGCCGCCGGGGCGCTACACGGTCGAGCTGGCCGTGGGGGGGGCGAGCTATCGACAGCCGTTGACCGTGCGGCCCGATCCGCGCACCCACGTGTCGCAAGCGGCCTTTCAGCGCCAGTTCGAGCTGGCGCGCAAGGTTGAACAGGCCCGGCTCCAGGCCGATACCGCGATCGGCGCGGCGGTGAAACTGCTCGAGGCGCTCGACCGCCGCATGGCCTCGGGCGGCGCCGTGCGCGGGGCGATGGCCACGCTGCATGCAACAGTGCGCAACCTGTCCGGGGCCCGGGCTTTCCCGAATCACCACTCGTCTTTCGGGGGGCGGCCGCCGCGCAACGTCCAGAGCTTCGTGATGCTCTCGCAGGACCTCCGTCACCTCGAACGCGCCGTGGACGGCTCGGACGCGGCTCCCAGCCCGGATGCGTTGAGCGCGTATGCGACCCTGTCGCGCGAGTTGAAGGCGACGCTCACGCAGTGGCAGCACGTCGAGCAGGTGGACGTGCCGCAGCTCGATCAGCGCTTGAGCGCGGCCGGACAAACACCGCTGTCGGACTGAACAGCGGCTGCGGGACCGGCACAGAGGGCCCGGGACGCCGCGCCCGCTGCCGCGCTGCGCGGCCTGCAGCGGCCGATGAGCCGGATCACACGCGGCGCGGTGGGCCGATCAGAGGCTCCCTCGCTCGAGTCCGAGCAGCGCCCGCTTGATCGGCAGACCGCCGCCGAAGCCGGTGAGCGCCCCATTCGAGCCGATCACCCGGTGACAGGGCACGATGATGGGCAGCGGGTTGGCGCCATTGGCGAGGCCGACGGCGCGGCAGGCGCGAGCATGGCCGATGCGGCGCGCCAGCTCGCCGTAGCTGATCGTTTCACCGTAAGGGATGGTGGCGAGCGTACGCCAGACGCGGCGCTGGAAGTCGGTGCCGGTCGGCGCCAGCGGCAGGTCGAACTCGCGGCGCCTGCGCGCAAAATACTCCTGCAACTGCGCGATCGCGGTCTCGAACGGCCTGCGTGAGGCAACCCAGGCGTCGTCCGGCCGCATCGGCTCCGGTCCCGACTGGAAGTGCACGTGAGTCAGATGGAGACCATCTCCCACGAGCAGCACAGTGCCGATCGGCGCGTCGATTTCGCACCAGTACATCCTTTGCGATCTCTGCGATGTATTCATGGCCGGCTCTGCCCGGACGGTTGCAGGTCTTTCGCAGAACAGCCGCCCCGGTGACCCCGCCGCGAGGGGGCCTTGCGTGTATCCGGCGCGCTCGCCGCGCACCACAAGTGCAGCGCCGCGTAGCCGCGCCATGGCCGCCAGGGCTCGGCCCGGCGCCGCATCTGCCGTGTCGACAACGGGGCGGTGCCGTCCGCGGCCATGCGCCGGAGCACCCGGTCGGCGCACGGCAGCGCGTCCGGCTCCCCGAGGGCCCGCAACGCGACGTACTGCGCGGTCCATTCGCCGAAACCCGGCAACGCTCTGAGATCCCCGATCACTTGCGCCGCGGGGCGATCGAAGGTGATCCGGCCCGCGACGACCGCCGCCGCCAGCGTCCTGAGCGCAGTGATCCGGGCGCCGGTGAGGCCGAGCCCCTCGAGGGGCTCGACCGCCAGGGCCTGCGGCGTCGGGAACAAATGGGTCAGCCCGGCGCGTGCGCCCGCGCGTTGTCCCATCCGCCGAACCAGGCGTGCCGCCAGCGTGCGCGCCGCCGCGAGGCTGACCTGTTGTCCCAATACCGCGCGGACCGCGCACTCGAACGGATCCCATGCTCCGGGGATGCGCAGTCCGGGGCTGCGTCCGACCAGCGGCCGCAACAGCCGGTCGGTCCTCAGGGTGTCCGTGATCCGTTGCGGGTCGGCCGACAGATCGAAGACACGGCGCGCGGCCGACGCGATCTGAAACAGGCTGCCGGCCGGCGCGCCGCGCACGCGCAGCTCGAGGGCATCGTGGTCCGGGAGGGGTCGGACGCTGATCTCGGCATGGGCGTCGGCTGTCCGGATGAGGCGCGCATAACGCCGAGCATCCACTGTTTCCACGCCGGGGATCGCGCGCCTCGCGAGGAAGCTGCGCACCTGTTCCCAATCGTAGGGCGGCCGGTAGGAGAGCGTGAGGCATACCTCGTCCGCCGCCGAGGGGGGTGTTTCGCCGCGGTGCCTGCGCAGCTCGCGGGGCGGCCGTCCATAGGTGGCGCGGAATGCCGCATGGAATCGGCGCAGACTCCCGAAACCGGCGGCGAGTGCGACCTCGGTCATCGGCAGTGCGCTGTCATCGATCAGCCGCTTGGCGAAGTGCAGACGCCGCGTCTGCGCGACTGCCAGGGGCGAGGCGCCGACGTGGCGGGCGAACAGACGGTCGAGATGCCGGGACCCGATCCCGAGGCGCGTGGCGAACTGCGCCACCGTCGACCCATCGAGCGCACCGTCCTCGATGAGGCGAAGCGCTCGGCGCACCACTGCCGAAGTGCCGCTCCATGCGGCGGTCCCCGGCGCAGCCTCGGGTCGGCAGCGCAGACAGGGTCGAAATCCCGCGGCCTGCGCTGCGGCCGCTGTGAGGAAATAGCGGGTGCGGCTCTGGGCGGCCGGCGCGGCTGGGCACACCGGCCGGCAGTAGATGCCGGTCGAGATGACGCCGATGAAGAACTTGCCGTCGAAGCGCGGGTCACGGCTGAGCCGGGCCCGTTCCAGCACCGCGAGATCGAATGGCAGTCCGGTCTTCACGCCGGAAACGATACGCCACCGCTCTCATCGGAACTGGCCATTTTCGGACGCCGATGCCGGGTGCGCGGTGCGGGCGTGGCCGGGGAGTTCGCGCTGCGATGCGTCGCCGTGCGGTGTCCGTCCGGCGCAAACCGCGGTGGGCTACAGCGCCCTGGCGGTGTTGTACGTTTCCATCATCAGGCCCGTCCCGCCGCGCGAGACGTGCGCGACGACGGCGGTGCGCCGGTGCAGCTTGGTGATGGTCCCGAGATTGATGGCGAAGGACAGGGTGACCTGCTGGCCCTTGCGCAGGCCGAGGTTGGTCGTCTCGATGAACACGCCCGTGGCGCTGAGGTTGATCGCCTTGCAGAGCCTGCGACAGCCACCCGGTACGCTGACATAGACGGTGGTGCGGGCACGATGACGCGTATGCAGCCGACGTTCCACGGGGTTCTCGCGCGGCGATGACCGTTTTCGGATTGTTTCTGGATGCCATTATGCATCCGATCGCCCCGCCCCGTGGAGCGATTGAACTTATGTGCGATGGGCGAGGAACCGGCCGACCTCGCGCCCGAAGCGCTCGGTGTCGATGAGAAACGCGTCATGGCCCTCGATGCAGGGCAGCGGGGCGAAACGGGTCGCGGCGCCCGCGGCCTCCAGGGCCTGGGCGATCGAACGCTGCTCACCGATCGGAAACAGCAGATCGGACTCGACCCCGATCACGAGGGCGCGCTCCAGGTTTGCCTTGCGCAGCACTGCCTCGGGCTCACCATGTGCGGTGAGGTCGAATCGGTCTATGGCGCGCGACAGGTACAGGTAGCAGTTGGCATCGAAGCCGTTCACGAAGCGGTTGGCCTGAACCTCGAGGTAGCCCTGCACGGCAAATTCCGAGGTAAACGGGGTGCTGTCCCTCAGATCGGTCCGGATCGGCTGGCGGTCGAATCGCTGTTGCCACTCCGCGGCCGAGCGATAGGTTACCGTGCCGAGCTTGCGCGCCAGGCGCATGCCGGCGGTCGGCGGGTGTTCGGCGCTGTACTGCCCGTTATGCCACGCCGGATCCGAGGTGATCGCATCGCGCTGGACAGAACGGAGCGCGATCGCGAACGGCGAAGCCGCCGCCGTTCCCGAGATACTGACCAGCCGGGATGCGGCGCCCGGGAACAGCGCCGCATACGCCAGCACGACCATCCCGCCGAGTGATGGGCCTATGACGGTATCGAGGCGCAGGATGCCGAATGAGCGGACCACTTCGTGGCCTGCCCGGGCGATGTCCTCGACCGAAAGATCGGGAAACCCGAGACGGTAGGGAGCGCCCATGGCCGGGTCGATCGAAGCCGGACCGGTCGAGCCGAAGCAGCTGCCGAGCGAATTGACGCAGATGACGAAATACCGGTCGGTATCGATCGCCAGGCCCGGTCCGATCATGCGCTCCCACCAGCCGTCCCTCGGGTCCTCGCGGGAAGAGGCGGCGTGGGCCGACGGAGACAGGCCCGTGAACAGCAGCAACGCATTGTCGCGGGCCCGGTTGAGCCTCCCCCAGGTTTCGTACGCAATCTGTGCACCGTGCAGCTCCCCACCTCGCCACATCGGAAACGGAGAGGGCAATTTCACGTAGCGCCGGGCGTCCGGATCGGCGGGCACAGTCTTAGGCATGAGCGTGGCATTCATGGCGGCGTGTCTCAGGGCTCCGGGTCGCCGCCTTCGGAAATGCCTTCGAACAGCGGCGTCGACAGGTACCGCTCGCCCGTGTCGGGCAGCATGGCAAGGAGAACCGATTCAGGCTTCGCCTCGGCCGCGACCTTGAGCGCCGCCGCGAATGTGCCACCCGAGGAAATTCCGCAGAAGATTCCCTCGCTACGCGCCAGGGCACGGGATGCCTCGATCGCTTCCCCGTCGGTCACGGACACGACGCGGTGGGCCACCTTCCGGTCCAGTACCTCAGGAATGAAATCCGGCGTCCAGCCCTGGATCTTGTGGGGCGAGAAGGTCTGGCCCGAGAGTAGCGACGCGGCCGCGGGCTCGGTGGCGATGATCTGCACCTCCGGCCGGGCGAGCCGGATCATCTGGCCGGCACCGGTGAGGGTGCCGCCGGTGCCCCAGCCGCTGACAAAGTAATCGAGCCGGGCGCCCGCAAAGTCCTTGAGGATTTCCGGGCCGGTGGTGTTGCGGTGGTAGGCCGGGTTGGCGGGATTCTCGAACTGCCGGGCGAGGAACCAGCCGTGCTTGCGGGCGAGCTCGGCAGCCTTGCGGACCATGCCCGTGCCCCGCTCGGCCGCCGGCGTCAGCACCACGCGCGCACCGAGCATGCGCATGATCTTCCGTCGCTCCACCGAGAAGTTTTCGGCCATGACCGCGACGAATGGGTAGCCTTTGGCGGCGCACACCATGGCCAGCGCAATGCCGGTATTGCCCGAAGTGGCCTCGACCACCGTCTGGCCGGCCTTGAGCTCGCCTTTCTGCTCCGCATCCTCGATGATCCCGATCGCGAGCCGATCCTTGACCGAGCTCAGCGGATTGAAGAACTCGCACTTGACGTACATCGTGACGTGGCGCGGAGCGAGGCGCCTGATGCGCACGATGGGCGTGCCGCCGATCGTGCCGAGAATGCTGTCGTGGATCACCGGATTCTCCTTGTACCCGGTAGCTGTTCTACCCCGCGACGGGCTGCAGCCACAAACAACGGTGGGCTATCTCCTGATAGCCACGGGTTATCATGGACGGGCCGATGAGCGTTGAGCCTCGTTCAGTCCCCATGATCCGTCTTCAGAAACTGCTCGCCTCCGCCGGAATCGCCTCCCGTCGCCAGGTGGAGCAATGGATTCGCGAGGGGCGGTTGACCGTGGACGGCCGTACCGCCCAGCTGGGCGATCGTGCCACCCCGGGTGAGGAGATCCGCCTCGATGGTCGCCGGCTGGACCTCACGCCGCCGCAGGCGGTGGCTGAGGAGGCCCTCCTTTATTACAAGCCGAGCGGCGAGGTGACCACCCGGCGTGATCCCCAGGGGCGGCCCACCGTCTTCGACCGACTGCCCGCGCCACGCCAGGGGCGCTGGATCGTCGTAGGACGCCTGGACGTCAATACTGCAGGACTGATGCTGTTCACCACCGATGGCGAGCTGGCTCACCGGCTGATGCACCCGTCCAGCCGGATCGAGCGCGAGTACCTCGTGCGGTTGCGGGGCAGGCCGCAGCCCGGGGTGGTGCAGCGGCTGCTGCGGGGGGTGGTCTTGGAGGACGGGCTCGCGGCGTTCGATCGCATCATCGAGCAGTCTGCGCCACGAGCCGACTCGGCGTCCGGCGAAGGGGGGCGTCACGCCGCCTATCGTGTGATCCTGCACGAAGGGCGTAACCGCGAGGTCCGTCGCCTGTGGGAAGCCGTCGGACACGAGGTCAGCCGCCTGCTGCGCATCCGCTATGGTCCGATCGAGCTGCCACGCGACGTGCGGCCGGGGGAGTGGCGATACCTGGATGGGCATGCGGTAGCGGCTCTGTCGCGGGCGCCAGGCGGGATCCCGACTGGAAAAGAACGCGACGCCTCGCCCCACGCGGCGATGACCGAGCAGGCGGCCACCGGCCATTTCCGTGCCGGACAGGATTAAGGGTCTGGAGGGTGTCCGGGACCGGTCTGAGGAGGGTGGCGGTGGCGCCCCCCGGGGGATGATGCGCGCCGCACCGCACGCGGACCTCGGCCTTCCGGCTCACGCTGCGTCCCGCCGCCGCCGGACTGTGAGTCCCCATTGCCGGCGAATGCGCTCCAGTGGCCTCTGCAGCGCAGATGGCGCTCCAGGTGGTGCAATTAGCGCGCCAAAAACGGATTGACACCGGCACGCCCCGAAATCAGAATACGCGGCTCGTTTTCGCGGAGGGGTACCCAAGCGGTCAACGGGAGCAGACTGTAAATCTGCCGGCTTACGCCTTCGAAGGTTCGAATCCTTCCCCCTCCACCAGGCCGAAATCGTGGGGCGGTCGGGAGCGGACCGCGAAGCTCGAGCGGGCGGAGACGGCGGCATCAGCGGGTGTAGTTCAATGGTAGAACCTCAGCCTTCCAAGCTGATGACGTGGGTTCGATTCCCATCACCCGCTCCAGGCTCACGTTGTCCTGATGCATGACACCGGGCCCACGTAGCTCAGTTGGTAGAGCACGTCCTTGGTAAGGACGAGGTCACCGGTTCAATCCCGGTCGTGGGCTCCATCGCGCAGCGGGTGAGCAGGGTCGGTGCCGGGATTGAGTGCCGAGAGTGGTTGATCGCGGGGCGCACGGCCCCCAGACGTCGGTGAGGAACATTCCATGTCCAAAGAGAAATTCGAGCGCAGCAAGCCGCATGTGAACGTTGGGACGATCGGGCACGTGGATCACGGCAAGACGACCCTGACTACGACGCT
>JAKAFQ010000707.1 GCA_021817875.1 Pseudomonadota bacterium | reverse complement strand
GCTGGCGATCCAGCGCACCAACGCCGCCGAGGCCGATATCGCGCCGCTGCGCGCCATCCTGAACCGGGCGCGGGGTGTTCCCGTCGCCGTCCTGGTCAAGCCGTAGGAGGTCCGTCATGGTTGCTGCTGTTGCCGGTGCTGCCGGCGCCCTTCTTCCGTATCTGCCACTGTTCGGCAAGCTGGCGCTCGGCCTGCTGCCGGCGAATGCTGCCACGGTCGTCGGCAAGGTGGTCGACACGGTCAAGCAGGGCATCGCGATCACGACGCCCGTGCTGAACACGCTCGATACCGTCCGCGGCGCCGCCGCGGCCGGTCAGGACATCTCGCTCGCCGAGATGGATGCCGCGCTCGCGCTGCTCAAGACGCCGGGCGATTACGAGAAGGCCATGCAGGAGGCGAAGGCCAAGCCCTAGGCGGTCCACCCGCCGCCCAGCAAGGCGCCCGCCGGTCCCGCGAGGGGCTGGCGGGCGCTTTCGTCGTTTCTGGCCTTAGAACGCGCCGGGAACGACGTAGCGTAGCGCGTAGCGATGCGATTTGGCTTGTTGCCCGGCTGTTCGCGCGGGGCGGCGGGCCGGCCGCCGGGATTGACCGGCGCGGATTTCCAAGGCAGAACAGCGCGCTAGACGGAGGGGTGGCCGAGCGGTTGAAGGCGCACGCCTGGAAAGCGTGTATACCTTAACGGGTATCGTGGGGACCAATCACCACGCCGGGCAACTTCGGGCAACAACGCGCCAACCGCAGAATTCCGCCATTTGCCGCGATGTTTCACGGGAAACCTGAGTGCCGGCCGGCCGAATTATTGCCCGGAATTGCCCGCCATTGCCCAATCGTTACCGCGCGCCGCCACGTTACCTAGTGCGTAGCGATGCGCCGTCCGGGCGACCTCCTAGGATCGCCCGTGGTGCGCTTTGCCGGTCAGGGTAGGGTGGTGGGGGAAGGATCGATCGCCCGAGGCTCACAGGCGCGTCAGGGCGGAAGGCGGCGGGGCCGTTGGCGGCCGTCCTTTTGACCTATGCCGACAGGCGGCGAGTTTGTCGTGCTGGCTCGGCCATGCCGAATCCTCCTTTCTGAGGGGAATTATATACGAGCTTGACCCAGGTCTAAATCTGGGGTAAGGTCTTCGCACAGTCGGAGAACGCCCCAATGCTCGCAGAATTCAACAGCCTCATGGAACTGGTCACGGCCCTGCCGGATGAACAGTCGTGCATTGACCACTTCCGGGCGATCCGTTGGAAGTCTGGCGCGTTCTGCCCCTACTGCGGCTCGACCAAGGTCTACGACTTCTCGGACAAGCGCACGCACAAGTGCGGCGACTGCCGACAGCGGTTCTCCATCAAGGTCGGCACGATCTTCGAAGATACCAAGTTGCCGCTGCGCAAGTGGTTCATGGCGATCTGGATGATCACGTCGCACCGCAAGGGCATCAGCTCGGCCCAGCTCGCGCGCGATATCAAGATCACGCAGAAGTCGGCTTGGTTCGTCCTGCATCGCCTCCGCTTCGCCGCTCGCACGAAGTCGTTCAATCGTCCGCTCAAGGGCGAGGTTGAGGCAGACGAAACTTTCGTTGGCGGCAAAGAGAAGAACAAGCACGCGCATCAGCGCACGGGCGGCAAGCAGGGCGGTAAGGGCAAGGTCGCCGTGCTCGGCATGTTGGAGCGTGGCGGCGAGCTTCGTGCGATGACGGTCGATAGCGTCACGGCGCGCGAGGTGCAGGGCAAGATCAATGAGCACGTTGCCCCGGGCGCGAACCTGATGACGGACGAAGCCAAGGTCTACAACGGCCTTGAGGCTCGCTATAACCGGCACTCCGTGAACCACAGCGCGGGCGAGTACGTGAAGTGGTACTTCTGCCACGTGAACGGCCTTGAGGGTGCGTGGTCGCTGTTCAAGCGGCAGGTGTATGGCATTCACCACTGGATCAGCGCGAAGCACACTGATCGCTATCTTTCGGAATTCACGTGGCGCTACAATTTGCGCGATGCCGAAGAGGGCGACCGCATGAATGCCCTGCTGGGTCGCGTCTCCGGCCGCCTGACCTACAAGGATCTGATTGCCTAGATGGGCAAGTACGCAAAGCCACTTTTCATCGACATGCCGTTCGGCGAAGCACTGGGGCGATTCGCCAAAACTGATCCGCGCGAGATACCCGAGAACAAGAAGCTCGGTAAAAAGAAGGGGCGCGTCCTGCGCCCCCGATCGCCTAAGCGACCTACCGCTGATCCGTCGGGGAAGAGACCGAAGAGGTCCGACTAAGCCACCGGCGACGCCGCCGAATATGCTCCCGGACCGTTTCGATCCGCCCATGGCGAATGCGGAAGTACGACTCGATGAACAGACGTTCAGAGACCATGGCAGGCCTCCCATGCTGTGGCTGCCCCTTGCCACAACCAAGCGTCCGTGAGAATCTAATGGATGTGGGGTCGCACTAGGTCTCTTACGGGGCCTGGCTGTGACTACGTCGACGGGCTGGGGCATACCCGCCTACGACACTAGGGGCGGCTTCTGCTGGCAGCGGAAGTCGCCCTTCGTGTTTCACGTCGAGGCTCATGTGCCGTCGCTCCAATCCCTACGCTGCCACTTTGAGAGCGCTCGCCCGGCGCAGGCAGTAGCGCGCCTTGGCAAACGTGCCGACGCACACGGCGCCGAGCTCGATCATTTCCGCTTTTGTCCGCGTCTTCGGCCCCGACTTGCGGGCGACCATCTTGCCGTCGAGCATCCACACTGGCGACGGCTCGGTCATGCCGCAGTACTCCCAGCCGGCCGCCCGGTAGATCGCCCCGGTATGCCCGCGCCATGTGTCGGCGTAGCTGACCAGCGTGTGCCATTGCGGCGGGATCCC
>JAKAFQ010000706.1 GCA_021817875.1 Pseudomonadota bacterium | reverse complement strand
TCCTCCGGAAGCAAGTCGCTCACCTGGACGTCCGCAACTTTGATCGTGTCATATCGCTCGAGCTGCTCGCGGCCGATGCGCAGCAACCCCCGTGGATCGATCCCGTCGCGGCTCAGGAATCCGTGCAGGGAGCGGGATGGCGCATTTCGGTATTGGCCGGTGCCGCACACGAGCACGCGCCGGCGACTGCGTCCCAGAACGAGAGCGGCATTGAGCCCGGCAGGGCCCGCGCCCACGATGATTACATCGCAAATCGAACTCAGAGCGCTCATTGGCCTTCACCTATGCGTCATTCGCTCTCTCTATTCCACACAACTTTGAGCCCTCGGACCAGCTCCTGAGGGAGGGGCTGGACACAAAGAAGTCGGTCTGGTAGTCTTCTGCGCGTTGCACTGCAATGCGGAGGGCGTTTGGGCAGCGCGCGGAACAGATCGCAAAGCGAGGATCCCGAGGTGCAGGCTATCATTGAGGCCGGCACCGGCTCGGTGGAGTGGTTGCGCGAGGAATTCGCCGGTGTCGATCTCGGGGACAAACGCCTGGATCGTCGCTTGATGAAGACTGCGGAGCTGCTGGGGAAGTCGCCTGTCTCCCCGATCAATGAAGCGTGCGGGGATTGGGCGAGCACGCAGGCTGCGTATCGTCTCTTTGATAATGACAAGGCGACCCCCGAGGCGATCCGTGAGCCGCATGTCGCTGCGACCGTCAAGCGGATGGTGGCCTGCGGCGGTCCCGTGTTGGTCGCGCAGGACACAGTATTTTTCAGCTACGGGCAGCATCCGAAGACCCGGGGGCTGGGGCCGATCGGCAAGAGCAATGAAGCGCACGACCGCGGCCTGATCATGCATAACGCGTTGGCGTTCACGACGAGCGGTGTGCCGCTTGGGCTGCTGAGCCAGAGCATCTGGGCGCGGCGGGAAGTTCCCGAGGAAGAGTTCGTCGAGAAGATCCTGCGGCTTCAGTGCACAGCGATTGAGGAGAAAGAGAGCTCGAAGTGGCTGGTGGCGCTGAAGGATACGGTCGCGCGCACTCCGCGCGGGGTGCAGGCCGTCACGATTGCGGACCGGGAGTCGGATTTCTTTGAGTTTCTCACCGCCGCCAAGGAGCTTGGTGCGCGGTATGTGATCCGCGCGCGCCGGGACCGCAAGCTCGTGCCGGAGGAGAGCGAGGGTTGGGAGACCATGATCGAGGCGCTCGCGGCGGCCCCGGTCCTTGGTAGCCTCGAGGTGCTGATTCCCGGCAACGGCAAACGTAAGGCGCGCACTGCCGAGATCGAAGTAAAGGTGGCACAGGCGACGATCCGGCCCCCGAAGCGGCGCGGCAATGCGCGAGACTCGGGCTCCGCCGAGCCGATCACCGTGCAGGTGATTGGCGCGACCGAGAACGCCCCACTCGAGGGTGCGGAGGCGGTCAGTTGGGTGCTGCTGACGAACCTGCCGGTGACCGACTTCGAGGCAGCGCGCGAGAAGGTGCAGTGGTACGGGAAGCGATGGGGCATAGAGACCTGGCACCGGGTCT
This sequence comes from Pseudomonadota bacterium, assembly GCA_021817875.1. The sequence goes on along the minus strand of JAKAFQ010000706.1, from coordinate 1,326 downwards.
TGAAGTCCGGCTGTCAGGTCGAGGACTGTCTGCTGGAGACCGGCGATCGCCTGGCCCGGTATCTGACGGTCTTCAGCATCATTGGCGTGCGCTTGATGCATGTGGCGTATCTGGCCCGCGTGCAGCCGGACCTTCCCGCCACGGAGGTGTTCTCGAAGGCAGAGATCGAAGCGCTGCACGTGCGGGTGCACAAGACGCTGCCGCCGGCAAAAGCCCCGACGCTCAAGGAGATGGTGCGTCTGATCGGTCGGGTCGGCGGACACCTTGGCAGAAAGTGCGATGGGGAGCCTGGGATGACGGTGCTGTGGCGCGGCTGGATGCGCCTTTACGAGGACGTGCTGGTGCTGCGCGCGCACAAGCAGGCCCTGGGACTTCCCGACTCGAGCTGACCGATGCGCTACTGCGGACGCACCTTCACACCCGAGGAGCTCGAGCTCATCCGCGTCTTGATCGGGCAATCTCCGCCCCTGAACCGGGCGCAGCTCTCGCGCGAGGTCTGCGAGCGGCTCGCGTGGCGCCGCCCCGACAGTCGCCTCAAGGACATGAGCTGCCGGGTAGCGATGCTGCGAATGGCCGCCGATGGTCTGATCAGGCTGCCACCGCCCACCAAGGCCAAGCCACCGCAGTACCTCGCCCGCCCGGAAATTGAGCAGGCCGTGCTCGAGCCGCTCCTGTTGCCGGCGGTGGAGCTTTCGCGCCTGACCGTCGAGCCTGTCGGCCAAAAGCGCGAGTCGTTGCTGTGGAATGCCTACATCCAGCGCCATCACTATCTCGGTCACCAACTCATCCCCGGCGCCCAGCTACGTTACTTCGTACGAGCCGCAGGGGAGGTCGTGGCTCTCCTGTCGTTCGGGGCGAGCGCCTGGAAGACTCAGCCGCGCGACGAGTTCATCGGTTGGACACGCGAGCAGCGAGAGCGCAATTTGCATCTCGTTGTCAACAACGCTCGCTTCCTGATACTGCCCTGGATCCGCTGCCAGAATCTGGCTTCCCGCATCCTTGCACTGATCACGCGCCGCCTGATGGACGACTGGCACACCCGCTACGGCTACCGCCCGGCGCTGCTCGAGACCTTCGTCGAGAAGCCGCGCTTCATCGGCACCTGCTACAAGGCCGCCAACTGGCAGTGCCTGGGTGACACGAAGGGGCGGGGCAAGCTCGATCGACTGCATCGCAACGCCGAACCCATCAAGAGCGTCTGGGTCTATCCCCTCGCCCGCGACTTCCGCCGACGCCTTTGTAACGGATAGCTGTTCAACACCACAAGTCATCAACTTCTCACGCTGCCGTCTTCAAAAGATGTGTGGAATAGAGAGATGGTAGACC
>JAKAFQ010000075.1 GCA_021817875.1 Pseudomonadota bacterium | reverse complement strand
ATCTACGCGCGCGCCAAGCTCGGCCCGCACGCGCCGAGCTGGATGGCCAACAAATTCCAGTCGGCGATGCCGGGAGCGCTGCTCGGCATGAGCCATGTGGTGGACTACCTGCTGCATCACTTCGCGCTGCTCTATGCCGGAGTGATCGTGTTCAGCGCCCTGGAGCTGCTGTTCGGTCTGTTCCTGCTGTTCGGGTTCATGACGCGCCTGTCGGCGCTGGTGACGGTCGGGCTGAGCTTCGTGTTGATGCTGCTGTTCGGCTGGCAGGGCGCGACCTGCATCGACGAGTGGACCATGGCCTCGGCCAATTTCGCCATGGGCGTCGCGCTGTTCCTGGCGGGCGCGGGCGTCTATTCGCTCGACGGCTGGCTGCAGAGGCGGTATCCGCGGCTGGCCGGCAGCACGTGGTTCCAGTGGCTCGGCAGCGGCCCCTGGCCGGAACTGCGCCTGAAGCGCTGGAGTCTGCTCGGTCTCGGGGCGACGCTGCTGTTCGTCGTGTCAACGTACAACTATTACCGTGGATCCGTGCTGACGCCTTTTCATGGAGGGCCGGTCAGCGCGGCGGCGCATCACATCAGCCTGTCCGCGGGCCGGCTGGATACGGATGGCGAAGTGCGCTTTACGGCGTATCTCGACGGCGGAACGCCTGCGGTTCCGGCCAATGTGGTGCGTGCCGATCTGTCCGGCCCGGACGGCGTTCCGGTCGAGCACTGGGACGGGGCGAGGCTGGCCGCCCTGCCGCGCGGCGCCTTCGTCAACGAGTATCGTTACAACCGCTTCGCGCCGGGATATGCCGGCATCACCGCGAAGATGGGGGCGCGAGCGCGGATCACGCTGCCACCGGCTGAGCCGCGGCTGAGCCTGGGCGCCGGCCGCTACCGGCTGGTGCTGCACTCGGTGGATGGCCGGGCATTCACCCTGGCGCTCGCACGCTGACACAGCGGGTCCGCGGCCGCGGCCGATGCGCCAGGGGCGCGCGCTGCCTCAGGGCGGCGCGGTCCCGGAGTGCGCAGCCAGCCTGTCGAGGCCTGCCCTCAGGTCTGCCTTCAGATCGTCGACGTCCTCGAGTCCGATCTGCAGTCGCAGGCCGAAGCCACCCGGGTTCCAGTGGGTCGCCGTGCGGTAGTCGCGGCAGTCAAACGGGATGATGAGGCTCTCGAAACCGCCCCACGAGTAGCCCATGCCGAATATCGCCAGGTGATCGAGCATGTCGGCGAGCGCCGGACGGCTGAAACCGGGACGCAGGATGATCGAGAACACGCCCGTGCAGCCCTTGAAGTCGCGTTTCCAGAGTGCATGGCCCGGACAGGACGGGAATGCCGGATGCAGCAGGGTCATGACCTCCGGTTGTGACTGCAGCCAGCGCGCGATCTCGAGGCCCCTGCGCTGCGCTTCCTGCAGTCGGATATGCAGCGTGCGCATGCCGCGCAGCGCAAGGTAACAGTCCTCGGCTCCCGGCAGCATCGCCATGCTGCGCGAGGTCTTCTTCAACGCCGGCCACGCCGAGGCGTTCGCGCTCACGAGCCCCAACAGCAGATCGGAATGCCCGCTCAGGTACTTGGTCCCGGCCTCCACCGACAGATCGCAGCCGTGCTCGTGGGCGGCGAAGAACAGCGGCGTCGCCCAGGTGTTGTCGATGATGGTTCTGATGCCGCGCCGGGCCGCGAATGCGGTGATCCGGGGCACGTCCTGGACCTCGAAGGTCTGTGAGCCGGGAGACTCCAGGAAAAGGGTCGAGGTATTGGGCCTGACGAGCGATTCGAGGCGGGCACCCAGCAGCGGATCGTAGAAGGTGGTTTCGACTCCGAACCGCTCGAGGAGGTCGGAGCACAGCGAGCGCGATGGGAGGTACACGCTGTCCGGCATGAGCAGGTGATCGCCCTGCCCGAGGCTGCTCAACAGGGCGAGGGCGACCGCGCCCAGTCCTGAGGGGCACAGCACGGTGCCGGCCGCGCCGCTGAGCGCCGTCCAGGCGCTCTCCAGGCTCTCGAGGGTCGGTGTGCCCGCGGTGCCGTACACGTAGCGTGCCCGCATCTGCTCGAGGTCATCCAGCGTTTTGAACAGCACCGTCGAGCCGCGGTAAATCGGCGTGTTGACGAAGCCGTGATGCGCTTCGGACATCCGGCCGAGCTGGGCGAGCCGGGTGCCGGTTCCTGGTCGGCGCTGCGTGTCTTTCATGTCAAGGCCGCGATGGGGCGGGCAAAAGCCCGCGATGGCGAGCTATATACACGGGCCGCGGATAGCGCGCATCCGCTTCGCGGTTCACGAGGTTCTGCGCGCCGGCGCCCGAGGCAACGTGTCCGGTGAACGCGTGCGCCGCCTCGGCATCGCTGATCGGCGTGGGCCGGCACGGACCGGACCGGCTCAGGCCAGCGGCCAGACCTGGATGCGCTCCGCATCGAGATCGAAGCGGCAGACCTGTCCGGGACGCAGATGGCCACCGCCGGCGAGTCTCAGCTGAGTGTGGCCGAAGCGGATCAGCCGCTGCGGCGTGGGATGCTCGAGGACGCCCAGCACCGTGCCTGCGTGCCGGCCGTCGGGCCAGATCCAGGTCCGATCCGGCGGCACGCTCCAACCCACGCGGCCCGGAGGAAGCGCCGGACCTGACACCTCGATGCTGGCGCCATCGCCGACGGCGATGCGGTTTTCGCCCTCCGCGACGCCTTCGGCGGGGTTGTCGGCGCCGAGCAGCCGCGCGGCGAGCTCGCTCACGGGCCGACGGAAGACATCGCGCGTTTCCCCGGCCTGCAGCGACCGGCCGGCTTCGAGGATCAGGATCTCGTCGGCCAGCAAGGCCGCTTCCTGCGGGTCGTGGGTGACCAGCAGCGTGATGCCCTGGAACTCCTCCTGCACGGCCAGCAGCTCCTTGCGCAGCGCGGCGCGCAGCGGTGTGTCGAGCGCCGAGAACGGTTCGTCGAGCAGCAGCAGGTCGGCCGGTCTGACCAGCGCCCGCGCAAGGGCGACGCGCTGCTGCTGACCGAGCGACAGCTCCGCCGGGCGCCGGTGCTCGAGGCCTGATAGACCCAGCCGTTCGATCCAGTGGGCCGCGGCCGCAGTGTCCGCCCCGGTGGGGAAGCGCAATTGAGCGAGCAGGTCGAGATGCGGGAACAGCCCGTAGCTCTGCGGCACGTAAGCGACGGCCCGCGCGTCCGGCTCGCGGTGCGACAGCTCCCGGCGTCCAACCCGCACCACTGCCCGGTCTGGCCGCGCGAGCCCGGCGATCAGCTTGAGGGTCAATGACTTGCCCGAGCCGGACGGCCCGAGGATCGCCAGCCGGCGGGCCTGGGGCCGCCAGGCCACGTTCAGACGGAAGCCATCGAGCTGTTTCTCGACATCGATGGCCAGTTGCGCGGGCTCCGAAGACGGACTCGTCTGGCGCGGTTCGGGGCGGCTCGCCACCGACGCGGTCTGCGTCCGTACCGGGGCCGCTCGCCCGGCGGGACGTGACCCGAGAGTGCCGCTCAGCGCCATGACCGCGAGCGCCAGGATCAGCGCCGGCAGCAGCACGGGCAACATGGCCGGCAGACCCTGGGAACCGAAGGCGACATATGTGTACACCGGCAGCGAGTACGGGTGGTAGGCCACCATGACGGTCGCGCCGAATTCCCCGAAGGCGCGCAGCCACGCCAGGAGCAACCCCGCGAGCAGCGACGGGCGCACCACGGCCAGGCTGATCCGCCAGAACACCTCGAACGGCCGGTGGCCCAGCGTGGCCGCGACATCCTCGATCGCCGGATCCATGGCCGCGAACGCCGATCGCGCCGCGATGATCACGAACGGTGCCGCCACGAAGGCTTCCGCGACGACAATGCCCGCGAAGGAGTCCGTCAGCGCACCGTGCGTGAGCCGGCCCAACGGGGAGTCGTAGCCGACCAGGAACAGCAGCAGTACACCGCTTGCGAGCGGCGGCAGGGCGAGCGGCAGCTGCACCAGAAAGCCGAGCAGCGCCATCGCCCGGCCGCGATTGCGCGCCAACAGATAGCCCAACGGGATACCGAACAGCGCCACCAGGAAAGTGGCGGTCGTCGCGCTGGCGAGCGAGATCTCGCAGGCATGGACGAGACCCGGGTAGTCGACCGCGCTCCAGCGGGCCGAGACGGCCTGCTGCACGCCGGCCGCGAGCGGCGCGACGAGATACACCACCAGGAGCCCCGCGAGCCAGGGCAGGGGCGAGGTCACCTTGCGGATCATGACGTTATGTTACAGGATGCTGATTTTCGCCGGATGAAAGTGTGCATCGGCCGCGATCACCGGGGACACAGCGTGAGGCATTGCATCCGACGGCGCAGGCGCATCGTCAAGGCACCGTTGGGGTCGAGTCTCGGGTCCGTGCAGCCGAGGCGCATTCCGCGAGTTCCCGCCGCCCGCTACCCCGGGCGGGTCGGCAATGCCGTGGCGAAACGGCGCGACGGATTGTGGCGGATCAGCAGCCGTGATTGCGTCAAGGTGACAGGCCAGCTGCCGCATTTTTCGTGGAGCGGTCCGATGAGCGGCCGGCCGCACTGCAGCGCGCCGCTGATGAGCCTGTCCGTGCGCTGTCGTCGGTCCCGGGTTTCGTCGGCGAGCGTCGAGTCGCCGGCGTAGCCGCGGAAACGCGCGCCGCTCTGGCGGCCGAAGGCCGCCCTCGCTCCAGCGGGCCGAGGCGGTGCCGATGTCGCGTCCCATGCGGTTTACCAGGCAGCCGGCGTAGAGCAAGTGGCCCTCGCCTCCGGCGAAAGCGGTCGGAGCCGACCGCAAGACGACCGTCGCCAGTCTCGGAGGGGCCATGGCGCGAGTGGCGGGCAAGATGTGCTCCTGTTGCGCTATATTCATAAAAATACAGCGTATCGTACCGCAGAGCGTTGCCGATGAGGTGGCTGGTCTTCGCCGTCGGGCAGCGGTGCGGCAGCGCGCGGAATCAGCGAGTAGTGGTCGCGTCACGTCCGGGCGACGCGCGCAGCAGCAACGGGCTGCGCCCGCGAGCCCCGGGCCCCATCGCGTACAAGTAGGGTCCAGTGACATGCTCGGGCCGCGGGTGCGCCTCGGTCGCTTCTCCGGGGTAGTGCACGCGCCGTCCCGGGCTCATGACCGGCCCGGTATCGATCCCGAACAGGCGCACCGGCCGCGCACTCCCGGCATGGTACTCGTCAGCCAGCACGCCGAGCAGCGCTTCCTGCGCAGCCTTTGCCAGGGCAAACCCGCCCCAGTAGGCCCGGCTGGTTGCCTGCAGGGAAAATCCCACCACCGGATCGGGCGCCCGGTGCAGCAGCGGCATGCACCACTGTGTCAGAAAGAACGGAGCCGCCAGGTTGATGTTCATGACCTTGGTCCAGGTCGCCGGCGGGTAATGCTCGAAGGGCGCGAGTGTGCCGATCCACGCCGCATTGTTGAGCAGGCCGTCCAGGCGGCCGAGGCGTTGCCCGATGTGATCGGCGATCTCGCGCAGGCCGCTGACGGTGATGCCGGAAAGGTCCGCCGGACAGAGCAGCACATTGCCGCGACCCTGCGCAAGAATTTCATCGTTCAGGCTCTCGAGTCCGCTCCGATCCCAGTCGAGCAGCACCAGCGTGGCGCCATGCTGCGCGTAGCACAGGGCCACGGCGCGGCCGATGCCCTGCGCCGCACCGGTGATCAGGATCACCCGATCGGCCAGCAGGTCCTCGGGCGCCTGATAGCTGAGGAGCCGGTGAAAGTCGGGCGCAGAATCAGCGGGTGTTTGCATCGTGGTGCACAGGTCCGAAGAGGTCTTCGTTATACCCCACCGCGGCGAGCCGCGCAGACATGGCGCTTCGGTCGGCCGCGTCCGGTCCCGCCCGGCGCCGTGACGTCGCCGCAGCGCGTGCCGGCACGACGTGCCCGAGCGCATTCGCCGCCGGCGGGCGGTCTATCCGGCTGAGGGTCCATCGGCCGTCACGGTACAAAAGACCGGTCCGCGTCAGGTCGGCTCGATGCGGGTCCGTGCGCGGCCGACGCGCCACGACACGAGGATCGGTTGCCCGGCCGACGGGCAGGAGGCCGATCGCGGCCGGGCAGGCCCCTTTGAGGATCCGACTGCCTTCGCCGGCACGGCCTGAGTCGAGGTCATCGCCGCGGCTCATGTTCAAGGTCGCGTGGCCTCACCAACAGTCGGCGCCGCGCACGCCGCATTGAGCGGCCCGGTCGGGGCCGCGCGCCGCAAATCTGCCGGGTCCCAACAGTCGAAGGGCGAGCCCAGCCGTGACGTGTAGACACCGACGAGATTCCTGAGTTCCCGCCGGAGTCCGCGCTACACGCCCGATCGGCAAGTCGAACGTAAATGTCAGAAGACGTGCCGCCGTGACCGGCATCCAGCCTAACAATACGGCCATCAAGTGGCCGCTCGGCGCGATGCCGTGCAAACGGCACGACAAGCGACACCTGCAGCGCCGGCATACCGCGCTTGATCTGCAGCGGGCTCTGGCCGACAATCGCTCCTCTCGGTCATCCGCGGCTGACAGCTGAATGCGAGCCCAACCCAACCGGAAACCCAACCGGAAAACGCTGCTCGTACGCCATTCCGCGGGGCAGCTTCTGGCAGAGAAAGGCTCGGACCATGAATGATGTAGCGAAGCAGCCGGTGCAGGATGCAGTCATGGACTCCATCGGCGCCGCGCCGGTGGACACGCGCCGTCGGAATTTCCTGATCGCGTCCGCCGGCGTGCTCGGGGCCGGCGCCGCCGGGTTGTTTGCCGCCGCTCTGGTGGACAACATGAATCCAGGCAAGGCCGTTGCGGCCCTCGGTGCGCCCATCGAGGTCGATGTGAGCCGCATGGAGCCGGGCCAGTTGATCCTCGCCGAATGGAAGAAGAAGCCGATCTGGGTGTTGCGGCGCGAACCCTGGATGCTGAAAACACTCTCGGAGCCCTCGCTCCTGAGCCGCTTGAAAGACCCGGACAGCGCGCAGAATCAACAGCCGGCAGCGCAGTTCATCAACGGAAATTATCGGGCCCTGAACCCGGAATTCTTCATCGCCGTCGCGCTGTGCACCCACATGCAGTGCATTCCGGCGTACCGGCCGGCACCGCACACGGTGACGCCCTGGTGGCCGGGCGGATTCCATTGTCCGTGCCACGGGTCGATGTATGACTTCTCCGCGCGGGTTGTGGAGGGCTCGCCTGCGCCCTTGAACATACCGATACCGCCGTATTACTGGACAAGCGACACCGTGGCACGCATCGGTGAGGTCGATGCATCAGGCGTTGACAAAGACTGGTCGCCGGACATCTGGTGAGCGCTCCGGTACAACCGGCCGCGCATCGAGTCGGCCCCGAAGAACAAAGGAAATCAGCGCAATGAAATTCGTCATGGCCGCGCTTCTGGTCACCGTGCTGGCTGCTCCGGCGGCGTACGCCAAGGCCGACTACCATGGTCTGCCTCCGGCGGGCGCCGCCGCAAGAGGTGCGGCTCAGGCTGGCGTATGCGCCGCCTGTCATGGCGGCAACGGCATCGGGGTCAGTGCGGCGTACCCGAGTCTCGCGGGGCAGCAGTACAACTACATTCTCAAGCAGCTGGAGAATTTTCGCAGCGGGGCCAGGAAGAACGCCATCATGAGCAGCATGGCCATGACGATTCCGCCCTCGGAGGATCATGCGAATCTGAAGAACATCGCCGCCTACTTTGCGCAGCTGCAGCCCATGTCGGCGTACCGGGGTACTGCAGCCGCAGCCGCGACCGATCCGCACCAGATCGCACTCGGCAGGAAGATCTACGACGAGGGAGTGGCCGGGAAAGGCATCCCGGCGTGCGCGGCCTGTCACGGACTCGGCGGCGAGGGTAATGGGCCCATGGCGATACCGGCATTGGCCGGGCAGCATGCGGCCTATGTGGTGGCGCAGCTGCAGCAGTTCGCCAGCGGCGTCCGGCATAACAGCCCGGGCCACGTGATGCATGCGATTGCACGGCCCATGAACGCCGCACAGGACGCGGCGGTAGCCGCGTATCTGCAGCAGCTCGATCCGGCGACGACTCTCGGAATCGGTCCGAAGGATTTCTCATCGTACGCAAAGATGCGCGCCCCGAAGCGCACGGACGGCCCGAAAACGATGGGCAAGACGACCTCCACCGCGACGGCTGCCGTGACCGCCGGCGCCGCGGCACACTGATCGTGTGGCCGTGCAATGCGGCACCCGGCTCGAGCGCCCCGCGGCGGAGACGGCCATTTACGTACTGGAAGGTCTGAAACACCATGAACAGCAACAGGCAATCGGTGGCCCATCGGGTGTTCGACTGGTTTGACGACAGGCTGCCGATTTCCTCACTGTGGCGCAGTCAACTGAGCCGGTACCCGGCGCCGAAGAATTTCAACCTCTGGTATTTCTTCGGCTCGCTCGCGCTGCTGGTGCTCGTCATGCAGCTGGCGACCGGGCTGTTCCTGGCCATCCACTATCAGCCGAACCCGCGGCTCGCGTACTGGTCGGTACTGCGGACCATACAGAGGGATTCGCGCTGGGGCTGGCTGATCCGCGACATGCACATCGTCGGGGCATCGGCGTTCTTTCTGCTGGTCTACCTGCACATGTACCGCGGCATCCTCTACGGATCGTTCAAGAAGCCGCGCGAGCTGCTGTGGCTGATCGGGATCTTCATCTATCTGGCGCTCGCCGCCGAGGCGTTTCTCGGCTATCTGCTGCCCTGGGGGCAGATGTCCTACTGGGGATCGGCGGTGGTGACCAATTTCGTGACCGCGGTGCCGGTCATCGGCAAGCCGATCGCAAGCTGGCTGCGCGGCTCGTTCGTGGTGGGTCTGCCGACGCTCAACCGGTTCTTCGTGTTCCACGTGTTCCTGATGCCGCTGCTGCTGCTGGCGCTGGTGCTGGTGCACCTGATTGCGCTGCACCATGTCGGTTCGAACAATCCGGACGGTGTCGAGATCCACGACAACGTCAATGAGTCCGGCTGGCCGCGGGATGGCATTCCCTTCCACCCCTATTACACCGTCAAGGATCTGTTTGGGGTCAGCGTATTCTTCGTGATCTTCTTCTGGTTCGTGTTCTACAACCCGGGCGGCTGGGGGTTCCTGCTGGACAAGCTCAATTACACGCCGGCGAACTTTCTGCATACCCCGGCCGATATCCATCCGCTGTGGTTCTTTCTGCCGTTCTACGCGATCCTGCGCGGCGTGCCGAACAAAGCGTACGGCATCATGGCGTTCGCCGGCACGTTCGTGCTGTTCGCATGCCTGCCGCTGCTCGATCGCAATCCGGTTCGATCGATCCGCTACCGCTCCGTGCTGTGCAAGGCCAACATCCTGATGATTGCGCTGTCATTTCTCTGGCTGGGCTTCATCGCGCACGGTCTCGCGACGGAGCACAACATGGTGTACGGCCTGCACGTCGCCGAGGTGTTTTATGCGACGTTCCTGGTGCTGCCGTTCTTCAATCGGCAGCGCTCGGTGCGCGCCAAGGTGATCTGGCTGCTGGCCGCCGAAGCGCTGGTGTGGCTGATCGACGTGTGGATGTACTCGATTCATGCGCACGGCTGGCACCTGATGCTGCTCACGGACTGGATCCCGGCGCTGTACCCGTTGCTGATCTTCGGGCTTGCGATCGTCTTCCCGGGGCTGGCGCGCGATGCACGGCAACTGCCGGAAAGACTCACCGCCGGCGGCGTGTTTCATTGAGTGCGGCATTGCAACGGGAGATGCGCATGACAGCGGTCGGCGTAGGCAGAGAATGCACGAAATCAATTCGGCGGGGTCAGGCGATGACGAGGCGAAAATCACCGTTGCGGATCCCTGCGGTCCTGTTTGTGCTGGCGACCCTGTCAGGTGGTGTCGCATGGGCGTCGCTCGCCACGACGCAGCCGCCCCTCAGGCCGGTAACCATCAATTTACGGGACAAGGCGGCATTGCGGGATGGCGCGCTGTATACGCTGCACATGTGTGCCGGATGCCACTCGTTGCAGGGGACCCGGTACAGTTCGCTGCCGGCGCTGCTGGGCATGAGCGGCAGCGCGTTCAAAGAATTCATCGGTACGAACGGCCATCATTATCACGACATCATTACGACCAGCATGCCGCCGGCGGTCATCGAGGCGTTCGCGAACATCCTGCCGCCCGACCTGACGGATATTGCGCGGCGTCACTCGCCGGCATGGCTGTTTACCTATCTGACGTCGTTTTACGTCGACCCCTCACGCCCGAGCGGCGTTAACAATGTCGTTTTCAACAATGTGGCGATGCCCGATGTCTTCGCTCCGATGCAGGGTCTGCAGAAACCGGTGATGATCGAGGGGTTGCGCTACGGCAGCCCGGCGAAGGTCGCAATCGGCGTCGCGCCGCTGACGAAGGGCAGCATGACGGCGGCGCAGTTCGCGCGCACGGCACGGGACATCGTGGCGTTCCTCTATGCGGTGGCACATCCGCACGCTCGGGAGCGGGCGCGTCTCGGGCCATGGATTGTCGGCCTGTTCGTGGTGCTGTCGGTCCTGACTTACCTCGTCTACAGGCTCTATTGGCGGCGGGTCGCCACCGGTGAAGAGCGCTGGTGGCGGGTCGGCCGGTGAGGGGAGCGGCGCTGACATCCGGCAGCGCTGTGCCGGTGGGCGCTGAGCTGGACGCGCGCCGCTCGTGGCGGGCATATGCCGCGCTGGCGCTTGGCGCGGTGCTGTTCGTCTTCACACTCTGGTACGAAGTGTTCGCGGATACGCGCCGGGAGCCTCAAGCATGGTCGGATCCCACTCTGCAGAGCCACCGGCAGTGGCGGCTGCGGACGGCCTTTGTATTTCTCGTCTGGTCGATCCTGGCGGGCTTCTGCGTGCCGTTCGGGTTCGGTGCACTGGTGTTCGCGCCGGTGTGGCTGTGGTTCGTCTACCGGGTGGCGAAGGGCATGATCCTGTTCGGGAGGGGACAGATCATTTGATCGCGCCGGGGGCCTGAGGGTCAGGGAGCAAACCGATCGGTGGCCCGGATCAGTTCGTGCAGATTGCCCTTCTCAAAGGCCGAGTGCCCGGCGTCCGGTACGACGCGCAGATCCGCCTCAGGCCAGGCGCGGTGCAGGTCCCAGGCGCTCTTCATCGGGCAGACGACGTCGTAGCGGCCCTGGACGATGACCGCCGGGATGTGGCGGATGCGGTGTACGTCCGTGAGCAGCTGTCCGTCGGTGCGCAGGAAGCCGCCATTGACGAAGTAATGGCACTCTATCCGCGCGAAGGCCTCGGCGTATCTGTCCGTCTCGAACTTCGCGACGTAATCGGCTGCCGTGCGCAGGTAGCTGGTCGCGCCTTCCCAGGCCGACCAGGCTTTCGCGGCACGTGCGCGCACCGCGGTGTCCGCGCTGGTGAGTCGCGCGTAGTAGGCGCGCATCATGTCAGCACGCTCCGCCTCGGGAATCGGCTCGACGTAGCGCTCCCACAGATCCGGGTACAGCGCGGCGGCACCGCCGGGGTTCTGGTAGAACCACTCGAGCTCCCAGCGCCGCAGGAGGAAGATGCCGCGCAGCACGAGCTCGGTCACCCGCTCGGGGTGGGTCTCGGCGTAGGCGAGCGCCAGGGTTGAGCCCCACGAGCCCCCGAATACCAGCCACCGCCCGATGGCCAGGTGCTCCCTCAGGCGCTCGAGATCGGCCACCAGGTCCCAGGTCGAGTTCTCGGTCAGGGACGCGTGCGGGCGACTCTTGCCGCAGCCGCGCTGGTCCAGGAGCACGATGCGGTAGCGTGCCGGGTCGAAGAAGCGGCGCATCTTCGGATCGAGGCCACCGCCCGGTCCACCATGCAGGAACACCGCGGGCTTGCCATGCGGATTGCCGCATTCCTCGTAATAGATCTCATGCAGATCCGAGACCCGCAGGAACCCGGAGCCGTAGGGCCTGATCGGCGGATACAACCGGCGCCGGGGGCCGGTGGACTGGGTGCGCGTCATCCGGCGAGCCTATCAGAACCGCTCAGAATGTTGATAATACGG
>JAKAFQ010000705.1 GCA_021817875.1 Pseudomonadota bacterium | reverse complement strand
CGCGCCGCGAAGTTGCCGGACGTCGACTACATCTGGGCGGGCTTTGTCTCTGGCACTGTCGGCGCCTTGGTCGCCGGCGGTGGAACCGGCAAGAGCATGTTTGCACTGGAGGCAGGGATCGGTGTCGCCGGAGGAAAAAGTGCGGACCTGCTCGGTCTGAATCCGTGTGCAACAGGTCCAGTGTTATACCTGCCGATCGAGGATCCCTCACTCATAATTCAGCACCGACTCAAGGCCATGGCGCTCCAACTCAGTGAGGAGACATGGGATGCCGTCGCTGACAATCTCGCTGTGTGCTGCCTGACGGGAATTCCGCTGGATCTCCTGGGGGTAGGGCATCCGTCCAAAGTAGAAAGCGTCCGGTGGTTGGCGCAGGCTGCGTCGGGCCGCAGGCTAGTCATCCTCGACACCATCAGCCGCATGCACTGCGGGGACGAAAACAGCAACGGCGACATGGCTCGCCTGCTCAACAATCTCGAGTGGGTGTGCGCGCAAACGGGCGCGGCGATCCTCTACCTGCATCACATCGGCAAGGGAGCCGCGCGCGAAGGCGCCACCGATCAACAGGCTGCTCGCGGGGCAAGCGCGCTGCTCGATAATGCGCGATGGGGCGGCATAATGCGGCGCATGGGCATGGAGGAGGCTCACCAATGCTTGACCGGCACAATAGAAGAAAAGGAACTTCGACGCCACTACTATGTGCGGTGCGGCACCAACAAACACAACTACGGTGAGCCGTTGATTGATCGCTGGTACCAGCGCCACGCCGGTGGGGTTTTGCTGCCCGCGGAACTACATCCGGTCACAGACCAGAAGGTCGAGGCGGAGTACAAGCAGTGGAACCAGAGGATGGACGACCTCGTGCAGCAAGGGAAACAATCCGGAGGGAAACGCAAGGGCAAAGAAGCGGGCAAAGAAGCGACGGCGAAGCCGACGGAGGGCGCAGATGGCGACTGGCAATGAGGTGATCTCGACTACGAGCGTCACACCGGCGCGTGTACGGCTCTTCGAGGCGACGCAACGCCCGCACGTCCGTCATGGTCAATGGATCACAACGTCATGGGGAAGATGCCGTGTCCACGGTCGCCTCGGCCAACGCCACGCGGACCTCATGGAGGCGATCCTGTATTGCGCTGAGAGGCGTCGTGATGAGGACGCAGGCACGATAAAACTGTTGATCGATCCCGCGCGTGTCCGCCGAGTCATGAGCGCTGGTCGGTACAGCCTGCAGCAGATGTGGCAGCTACTACGCGAGACGCGGGAGTGTACGATAGAAATCGAGGCCACAACCATGAGGATCATGGGTGGCGTAATCGAAACTGCCGAGTACACACGAGATGTCACGCGTAGAGATCCACTGACTGGGACCGCCCGGCGGCTGTGGACGATCAGGTTGGGCAAGGCGTGGGCCGAGCTGATGAAGCTCGACCTACCGCTGCACTACGACCCGTCACCCATCGCTCGGCTGGAGCATGGGATCGCGCAGGCGGTTGCCCGTCACGTCCTAACGCACCGGGCGGGCCCACAGGGAGGCTGGACCATCGATGGACTGATAGCGGCGGTCGCTGGAGAACTTGGGCCCCAAGCGCGCCGAGACGCCCGTCGCAGACTGCGCTCCGACGCGTCACAACTAGCGACCATAGGTATCGTGATTGATGGTGGCCGGGTGCATCGTGCGCACGCGACGCCGGGCACCCGTGGCGCACCCGCCCGGTGACAGCGCGGCCCGTGGCGTACCCGCCCGAGAGCGTGGCGCACCCGCCCGGTGACAGCGCGGCCCGTGGCGTACCCGCCCGAGAGCGTGGCGTACCCGCCCGGTGCGCACGGGTCTCTTTAGGATTCTCTAGGACCTCTCCAGAGGTCCTAGAGAATCCGCCGCTCGCGCCGCCTTAGGGCGGCGCGGCGCGGGGGCAATCCATGCCCCGGAATCGGAGCCGCGCATCCTGCGCGGCCAAGAGACGCGAGGGCGCGTGGGTAGGACGGCGCGGGGCGGAGGCCGAGGCCGCGACGATAGACGGTGGACTGTGTGGTCCCGTTGCCTGCTCTTCGCTGGGGCGGCCGCGCCGCCCCAGCCCCCGGCCCGGACCTGGGCGGCGCTCTCTGTATGCGTCGCCGCCCACCACCCGGGGGAATGGAGTGACGCTGGCAATTTTGCCGCACATCACTCGATAGGAGAGCGTCATGACTACTACTACCCTCACTCCCGCTCACGCAGTATCCGATATGGACGCGCTGCTCGATACCCTCGAACTCGTCGATGTGTATGGCGGCTGGCTGTACCAGAATCCCCGCTCGCTCGCCGATCTCGCGGAACTCCGCACAGCCGCAGGCTTCTTTAATGCGCGTATCAGGGTCGGTGCAAGAGTGTATCCCACTGCCGCCAACACGTGGCTCTCGCTCGACGTATGTGGTCCGGACGCCGAGATTCAATGGATGGAGGTCCGGAGTGAAATCCTGGATGCATTTATCGAACAGATGGAAGAGTTGGGTCTGCACAAGGACTTGGTGATCGACAGGATCATCAAACTCGCGTATGAGCACCCAATCGCGAAGAAAACGATCGCGCTTGTTGATCGGCAGCAGGAGCGGATCGACGCCGCACGGCGCAAATTGCTCGCTGCGTAACTCCCCCAACGGCACACACTTGCCCGGCACGAGGCCGGGCAAGTGTCCCTCGAACCTCGTTGGCGTTTCGCGCTCTCAGTGCCGCTTTCGCGTGGCCGCTGACGAACCCAGTATGGATTTGCGCCAGCCGCGGCAATTCCCAGGTATTTTTCACCCCACGTTCACCGGCACCAGGGTCATGGTGTCGTTCCCGAAGATGTCGATCACCTTCACGGCGACTA
>JAKAFQ010000074.1 GCA_021817875.1 Pseudomonadota bacterium | reverse complement strand
CCATTTTTTATATCAGCAGCACTGGCCCCTTACGTTGCCGTGCTCCCTGGCAATTCGACGATATTGGGCTCGAGTGCCTCCATCACGGCCCGGTGCACATCCCAGCCCTGCGGCGCATCATTCCGATAGACGCCAGGGTAGACAGGAATGGCCGGCGCCACACCCTCGAGCAGTTCCCGATCGCTCCTGCGCCCGACCACGATGCATGCGTGCCGATGGCGCGTACACATCACGCAGAGCCGCCCGGCCTCGAGGTGAAACTCATCGGGACGGGCAAGCCCGGCGAGAGGATGCCAGCTGATCGTCAAGTCGAACTCGAGCCCCTGGAGCTGATTGGCGGTGTTCACGATGATGTCCGCGAGCCCCGCCGCATCAAGGAGCGCCCGCAGCAGCAGCTTCTGATCCGTGTGCGCCACCGCGATCGCAATCCGCTCGGCCGCGAGAGCCGTGCCTTCCGGATGCCGCTCGCACTCGAGCATGCCGCCTCGCTCGATGAGCCGCAGGAGGAGCTCGACGATCACCCGGGCAATCTCTGGATCGGCCGCGCGGGTCTGCGCACCGGGCAGCTCGCACAGCGCCCAGCCGGCGCCCGCTGCGGTATCGAGCGTCGCGTCGAGTGCTGCGGTTCTCGAACAAACGGTATGGGCCGCCCCAAGGCGCATCCGTCGAACGCCCTCGAGCACCGCGGCGCCGAATTGGTGCGAGGCGGGATAGAAATGCCGCATCACGGGCACCGCGCGGGCATCGCACCGGCGAGTGATGGGGAACCGGTGCACCGTCGTGCGAGGATGATGCGCAAGCAGCACCCCGACTGCGGTCTCGAGCGGATCCTCGGCGAGTCCGCGCCACTGAAGGCCCTCGGCCACAGTGCTGAAGGGCTGGATCTGCCCGCCGTCACCGACGAGCAGGTGCCGGGGCGCAAGGTCTGCGACGGCGAAGTACTGTGTGGAGTCGACCTGGTAGCTCTCATCCATGATGAGCGCATCGCGCTTACCCAGTGCACGCACGGCGCTCGAGCGCGGATGGTGCGCATCGGCGAGCTTCCGTGCGGTGCCAACCATCACCTCGGCCGCATCGGCTTCGTGCGGCTCGCTCACGATCTCGACGTTCGGGAGCGAGAGAGAGGCGGGCACCTCGATGCTGCGTGCCGGCAGGTAGGCCACCTTGCAATCAGGGTCACTCTCGGCGATCGCGCGCACCAGGCCGAACACCTGCTCGTTCGTCGGCGCGCATACCGCGACCCGGACCCCGAGCTTGCGACATCGGGCCACCGTATCGACGACGAGCCGGCTCTTGCCGGCGCCGGCCACCGCACTCACGACGACCGCCCGCTCCGGGGCGAGCGCGAAGAACTCCTCCTGCGCGGTGGCGGCGACCGCCTGGGCCCGCGCCACGACCGCCGCATCGAGTCCGTCCGCCATCGGTCAGCCTGCTCCAGATGAGCCGCCCGCGGGCGGCACGCACTTCGGCTTTCGGGCCTGCTTGGTGCGGATCTCCTCGATCCGGGTCAGCACCCGTGCAAGCTCCTGCTCCCCGCACGTCGCCATGTCGCAGGAATTCGCAGCACACAGCGCCGCCAGGGTGACCATCGCCCCGCCGATCTCCTGATCGACCTCTCCGCGCGGGCGGCTGTAGACGTATCGCACCAGCTGCATCACTTCAGACTCGGTGCACCCGAGCGCCTGCGCGAGCTCGAGCGATTCCTCCAGATACCGGTGTGTCCGCTCCGCCTGATCGTGCGCGCTGTGCTCGCCGAAGCACTTGGCCACCCACGCGTGCACGCGCTCCTGGAATGACGAGCGTGCCGGCTCGCAGATCGCAGGCAGCCCGAGGAACCCGGCCAGATGCCTGATCGCCCAGAGTACGTGGGCCTCGTTCTCGGCCGTCATCGGCGCACCGCTGAGATGGTGCGTCTCAATATCGAGGATCCTCTCCCCCGCCACCGTGACCGTCACACCGCGGCTCACCGGTGGTCTGAAATCGGGTCTCGCGTTCATGATCGGCACCTCCCGTGCAGCTCTGGGACCTGGTATGTCGGGTCGATCGCCGCGCGCCGCCCGTCCTCGTTGAGCGTGTAGCGCTCGATGCCTTTGCCGCTCTCGCCGCAGTCTCGAATCAGTGCCCGCCGCAGCAGCTCGCTGACGATCGTTCTGGAGGTCCGCTCGAGGCCGACCCAGCACTGCGCGCCTTCGCACGCAAGCTCCGCCTCCTCCCACTGTTCGGCGAGCTCCGCCTCGAGCATGAGCCGCAGGACCCGCTGCGCCGCGGCGCTGAGCGTGCCGTCAGGCAAGGCGTGCTTCACTGCACGCGTCATCATGCAGCCCCGCCGGCGGCTCGAACCATCGCGACATCAGGTACGCGATCCCAGCGGCCCTGTGGGCGTGCGTCGGTTGCGGGCGCGTCGGGTCCCAGCACGACATCACCGCCCTAAGATGCCGCCACGCCGCCTTGCCATCGATGCCGCGGCGCGGGCGCAGGCAATCGGTGCGTATCCCTCGGAAATACCACTGCCACACCACGGGGGAATAGACATCCTGCTCATCGCGGAACGCAGCGGGCAGCGTCTCGTACTCCGGCAACAGCGCCTCGAGTCGCCCCCCGAACATGACTTCCTCATCCGAGACCGATCTGGGCAGCGCAAAAAGATCGAGCACCTCCATCGTCTGCGTACAGGCCGTCCCGCTCATGCCCCGTCCCCGTAGTACGAGATCGCCTCATCGGCCGCCCCGGCCGGGTCGAGCTCGTATCCGTCACAGAAGTGCTCGAAGCCTGCCCCGTCGAAATCGGCAAGGCCGGTGCTGAAGGGCATTCCGCGCTGGTGGAACCGAAGCGCATAGCGCAGTCGGTACAGCCCTCGATGTCGCCAGAGCTGCCGCGCGACCCGCTCGGCCGCGCGGCGCGTTTTCTTCCATGCCGCCAGGTATGCGCGGGCCAGCGGCACGCGACCCGCACCACTGTCCGACTGCGGCCTCTGCTGGGCCAAGCGTCCGCCCCTCAGGGCGCGCTGGCGAGCAGCGCTACGCCAACCCCGGTCTCGAGATTACGCAGCGCCTGGACGGTCGCGCTCGGCAGGGCGCGCGCGACGACTTCACGAATGCCTTCCCGCGGCTTCTCGTAGCCGGGCTCGCCCTTGTGGCGCTTCTCGACGTAGTCGTAGATGGTCGCCGGCGCGATGTTGTACTTGGCGGCAAGGGCCTTCGGAGAGAATCGCTGCGCCTCGGCGGCCAACGCCTGGCCGTAGAGATACTCATCGCGCAGCTGCTGGCCTTCGTCCTCGCTCAGCCTTCGTTTCCTACCTGATCGTCCACTCACGGTATTGCCCTCTTGCATCTTGCACCCGGCGTCCGCCGGTCTTGTGACTGTCGTGGTTTAACTAACCACTTTTTATTATTTTATACCGCGCGGAATAAACGGTCAACGTTTATCCCTTGACATGCAGCACAATGCTGCATTTCCCGGGTAACTCGGATGCGCGGCGTGGCGATAAAAAAACCGGCCGATATTCGTCGGCCGGCTACCCAAACCGGGCAGAAAGACTTGGCGTGCAAGAGAAATCTCGCCTCGCCGCATCGAAGAACCAGCGCCAGGGGGGTGGGCTGCCTCTCTACCTGTGTTCTAGGTAGCGGGGGCGGAGAAATTCCGAAAAAAATTCTCCTCAGGCCGCCGGCCGGTGCGTCCAGGGCGCGCGGCCGGGCAGGGTGAGCCCGTAGGAGAGGTGATCGTCGAAGTAAAGCGGAGAGAAGAGCGCTCGGGTGCCCATCGCCGGGCAGCCCGCCGGATCCTTGCGGACAGGCTGCGTGAGGGTGATTTTCGAGCCCGCGGCGGCCGCCTCGATCCGCGCGATTTCCCAGCCCCGCCCGAACGGCGCCCCGCTCCACCAGAGCGCAAGCCCCGGCGGCAGGGCACAGGGGTCCTCGGTGCGCAGCACCACCGTGGCCCCCTCGGTCCGGCTCACGGTGCAGCTGAGCACCTCGCCCTCGATTGCCTCGCCGCTGAGCACCCGCGGGAGCATCCTCAGCGGATCGTCAATGGCCTCCTCGACCTCAAGGAGCGCCGCCGCCCGCTCGAGCTCATCGCGGCGCAGCGCCGCGGCGCGCGAATTCTCGAGGAAGCGGACTCCGCGCGGATCGTTCAGCGCCCGCTCGAGCCCCTCGAGATGCAGCCCGTAGGCGATCCGGTCCTGCTCGATCCGCCGGGCAAGATGCGCAGCGCCTGGGATGTCCCGCTCACGTCGGACGATCTCGAGCAGCAGCGCCCATACCGGTGCCGTGAGCCCACCGTAGAACTCGCGAAGCGCATCGCGGGCCTCCTCGAAGGCCGGCCCCTCGGGACCGCCCTTGTGCGCCTGCTCGAGCGCCGCGTAGAGCCGCGCCGCCGTCTGGGCATCCTCGGGCTTGGGCTGCGGCCCGGCTGAGAAGCGCTCGGCCTCGACCGCCGACTCGAACCCGCGCATACGCGCCGGCGGAGCGATCCATGCCTCGAGCGCGAAGAGAGACTCGCACTCGAGCGCGCTCATGGCGCTCACCCAGTGCGCGTTCAGAAAATCGGTGCACGAGAGCACAAGTTGCTGCCCCGGCAGATCCGCATGGCGCGTGAGCCACAGAAGGTGGTGCGCGAATCGACGCAGCCGAGCGGCGAGGACGGCATCCTGGTGCTGCATGCCCGCCAGGCGGCGTCCGATCCGCCCAAGCAGCAGCAGCGTCGCTCGGTTCGCGATCACGACCTGCGCAGGCCACACGGGCACCTCGAGCTTGCGCCCCTGATAATCGACCGCGCTCGCCGCGGCCCCGTAGGACTCGAACAGCTCACAGAAGCGCAGCGCGGCTGCCGCGAACTCGCGCGCTTCAAGATCCCGCTCGCGCATCCCGCTGATGAGGAACAGTTCCGGCGGGGCGTGCGCCTGTCCAAATGCAATCGCGGCGCAGGAAAAGGGATCGAAGCCGTTCTGCCAGGCCACGAGGAAGATCGGATCGCTCTCGATCGAGCGGTGTCGAACGAGCGCGCCGCGCACCGCGCGACCCTCCTGATAGGCAGTCGCGCTGAGCAGGGCCCTCAGGCTCACGGCCCGGCCTTCTTGAGGGCTCTGCGATAGAGCCGGCGGGCGCGAGCGAGTTCGCGGGCGCTCTCGCGTTCAGGTTCGAGGGGATCGGCGCCGGCGGCGAGCTCGAGCGCTCGGTCGAAAGACTCAACGCCGCTCATCTCCCGGAGCGCCTGATCGCCAAGGATCGCCAGGCGCCCGGCCTTGTACGCTCGCTCCCGGCACAGTTTCGCCGCGGCGCAGTGCTCAAGGCACTCAGGCCGATAGTGCGTGCCGGCCTGGTCCATCAGATGTGAGAGCCCCTCGATCCGCTCGGCCGCTCCGGTGCTCTCGGCCGGAAACGCATACCCCTCGATCCGCTTCACCACGGTCTCATCGAGCTGCGCAAGCGAGAGTAGCCGCTCGGCTCTTCGGATGTGGAAGGAGAGATTCTGCTTGAGCAGCACCGCGCGCCCGAGGCGGGTGTTCTTCGGCAGGACGATGAAGCCGGTATCCGAGACGGTGGTCACCGGCAGCTGGTCCTCGAGCAACTGCGCGCGCACGAGCGCCGCGTAGAACCCGGCTTGGGCACACGCAGCGCCAAGCTTCAGCGGGTCACACCGCCCATCGATCAACGGAAACGACTTTGCCTCGAGGACGTGCAGCGCTCCGTTCGAGGCCGCGGCGAGTCCGTCGGCCTCGAAGTACGCGATATTCCCTCCAATGCGCGCGCGGATCACCGCCCCATCGACAAGGGTAGGGGCATCCCAGTCGCGCCGCGCAATCTTGGCAAGTTCCCGGCGGGTCGCCTCGGCGCGCACCTCGAGCCCCGAGCGCCCCGCGGGCGCCGGCAGATCGCGCAGTCGGGCGATGCGAGCATCGGCGCCGAAGGCCCCGAGCGCGGTGTCTTGTTCGTAGAGCAGATTCAGCAGTTCGGCGTAATCGTCCTTCTTCAGAATCTCCTCGAACAGCCGCCCGCGCTTGATCGCCAGCGGATCGGCGCCCGTACCCGGCTCGTAGCGCGTACCGCCGAAGAGCTTCTCGAGATTCACTCGTCCGGCGAGGGCGAGCTTGGAGAACGTGCAGTCGGGGTGCTCGGCTGCGGCCGCGAGCACGCTCACCGTGAGTGAATGGCGCGGCGCCCTCGCCGCCCAGGGCGTCTCACCGACCTTCTCACTCGAGCTCAAATAATGGCCCCTGAAGCGTGAGCGCGCGGTGCGTGCCGGTCGTGTCAGTAAGGCCGGCGGCCTCGTTGCATACCCGGGCGTAGACGTCGCAATGGCAGCGCTTCGGGGCGCACCAGCAGCCGATCACCTTGCCGGTCATCTCGCGCTTGACCCGCTCGACAAGGCCGGGGTTCGAGAGAAACCACTCCTCGTGTCTCTCAATCGCTTCGTCACGCGAGTCGACCAGGTACTGCGCACGCGTGCCGACCTTGTGGCTGAACGGGTTGCCGAAGGGCCCCGGGCGCGCGCCGTACACGTTATACGGATGGCGTTTGCAGTGCACGACGCGCGTATAGGGGGCGACTTCCTTGATAGGGGCGTCACAGCATTGCGCGCATGCATCGAGCGCGGTTCTATTCGCGCCCGGAAAAGCGAGGATCAGATCTGCCCTGCAGTGCCCTGCCCCTTTGGAGCAACGCTCGCCCCACTCGAGCCGATGGATGACCTCACGCACCAGTTCGGTGCGGCACCACAGCGCCGAGAGCGCCGCTGCCCCTATAGTGCCCGCCGGCGCGCACTCGTGGATGACCACCGAGGGCTTGAGCTCATCGAGCTCGAACAACACTTGAGTGCGATCGGCATAGTCCGCGCCTCCGCACACCAGCACGCGCGGGCCGGCCGGGTAACGCGTCACTGCACTGTCCATCTCACACTATCCTCTGCGCCACCCCACACCATCCATTCTATTTCCGCAGACTGAATGCCGCCTGACAGGTTGCCGAAGCTCATTCGGAAACACGGCGGGCGAAAAGAGCGCCCGGGGAAGCCCGGGCGCGCGTGAAATCGGCTCGGGTATCGCACCGCCCGCGCCTCAGTACTCCTCTGCCCACACTTTCACGGGCTCCACCTCACCGCGCCAGTCCTTGGCCGGCCAGATCACCACGTGGGCATCGTTGAACGGGGGTTCCACCTGGCCGGTGCGAAGGGTGGCGGTGCGCACGCTCTCGTCGATCTCGACCATGACCGGGTAGCGGAGGTCCGCGTCGTCCCGGTAGTACTCGAGCGCTTCGGCAAAAGTGTCGAACGTTTTGCGGCTCACCCTCTGGCCTGCTCAAGCTGAAGAACGACGGCATGCGGACCGACGAGCCAACGCACCTCGATCACCGCCTCATCGGCACTCTGCGCCTGAACTTCGCCCTCGACGATCTCGCCACTCTCTGCTTTCGCTTTGAACCTGAACATCTCGGATATCTCCCGGATAGGGGCCTGCTTGCCTATAGGAACCCTCCGGGCACAAAAAAAATGCGCCCGGGAAAGCCCGGGCGCGCGATTCCGACACGTCGATCTACAACGCCACCTGCACGGCGAGTGGGAAGGCGCCGGGCACGGCCACCTGACGACATCCGTCGGGCAGCCACTGCGGCCGATCAGTCTCCCCGAGCTCAAAGAGCGCCTGAGCCGAGAACGGACGGCCAGCGCCATCTCCGATCACGCGCGCCGCGATGCACCCGTCCTGGGCTGCGAGAACGCGCACCATTTCGAACGCCTCCTCTGCGCAGCGCGCCGGTTCGATGAACTGGATGGCGTTCACTCGCGAACCTCGATCGCATCGCTCATCTCCCCGACCGCACGAGTCAGCGCCTCCTCGGACACTTCGAATTTCCGAGCGAACTCGGATGCCTCGCGCACGAACGTCGGCCGCTCGAGACCCGCGACCGAGTAGGCCACCATCACGGTTCCGTCCCGGCGATTGGTGCAATCGCGCACCGCGTAGTGGATCTGGTAGATCCGCCCGCTCTTCCTGTGCCTGCACAACCACCCGACACCGCCCGGGCGAGCCGTCGATCCGGCCAGGCGCTTATACGCCGCCAGCAGCTCGCCGGGCGAGCCGAATCCGGCGTCTATCACCGCCTGATGGTCCGCCTGATGCATCTCGAGCACGGTCGGCTGCACCGGGCCCTGGGCCACCCACTCATCGACCATGGCATGGAACTCCCCCTCGAACGACGCAATCCGATGCACCGGCTGGCGCAGTACGCGCGCCGGAAAGCCATCCTGAAACACCTCCACCCGCGCCATCCGCTCGGCCGGAACTCCCCGCCCCACGCTTGCCACCATGGAGTACCCACGGTACGGGCGCGGGCGGGTATCGAGCAGTACCTCGCGCTCAGCGCTCTCGGCGCTCAGCTGTATCACCTTGGCCAAGTCACTCTCCTGGCGGCTGATGCCGCACTGATGCCCTGCCCGGCCTATAGGCACCGGCCCGGCGGGAGTGACGCGCAATCCGCACGCATGCGACCCGAGGAGCGCCCCCGATGTGACGTAATGCGCCGCGGCGTGCGGATAAAAAGAAAAACAGCGTCGCCGCTGCCTACAGAAATGAACCCTCCACCACGGCAGAGACACAACTATGTCATCGCTCATCCTAGGGGTCGTCATTGCGGCTTCCGCACTTCTGGTGTCCGTCGTTTTTATCCGCCGCGGCAAGCGCGGTGAGGTCGACGCCGCCGCGCCGACGCCGGTACGTGATCCGCGCATCGAGGGGTATTGGTCCGACACGCCGCGCAAGATGGCCACCAGCAACAACGCCACGGCCATCTCGATTGTGAAGATCGAGTACGGCCCGGACGGCTACCGGGTGCATGGCACATCGCACCGCGTCGATGGGACGCAGGTTGCTGCCTGGGCCTCCGACGTCGCGATACTCAAGGACTCGACCCTCTACTACTTCTACCGGGCCGGCACCGAGGCGTTCTTGAGCGGCCTCGAGTCTGGCGCAGCGCAGCTCACCTTCGCGCACGACGGCAACGGCTACCACGGTGTGCTGCAGATCTTCAGCGACAAGCCCCAGATGGTGCAGCTGCTCGGGCAGCGCATCGCGCGCACGATGCTGACGAAGGTGCGCCCGCGGTTCTCCGAGGACTCCGAGCAGACGTTCGACCATGAGCGTCTCGCCAAAGAGCTGCTCGATCAGGAAAACCCCGAGCACAAATGGATGACCGCGTGATGCGCACCGTCGAGGTAGACCTGTCCAAGGAGCGCATGAAGTTCTCCGCGGGGCACTTCACGATCTTCTCCTCCACCGACCGGGAGAACCTGCACGGGCACAACTTCGCCGTCGGGGCCGTGTTCACCACGGAGGTCCCCGACCAGGGCCTCGCGTGCGATTACGCGGTGCTCAAACGCCACGTGCAGGCGATTTGCGACCGGCTCGATGAGAAGGTGCTGCTCGCGCAGAAGAATCCGCACCTCGAGATTGTCGAGGAAGGCAAACAGGTGCGTATCCGCTTCGCCGGCGAGGAAATGCTCCTGCCGGCGCACGACGTGTATCCGCTGCCCATCACGAATGTGACGATCGAGGAGCTCTCGATGCTCTTCCTCGGGGAGCTGCTCGAGTCGCTCCCCGGAGAGATCATGCCCCTGGTGCGATCCGTTTCGGTGCGCATCAGCTCCGGGCCTGGCCAGGGGGCGACTTCGAAATGGGGGCGGCCTGATGTCGAGCGCTGACCCGACGATGGAAAGGGATGGCGCCGGACTGCTGATCGTCACCGGCGGCGGCTCCGGGATCGGCGCCGCCGTAGCGCGCCAGGCCGCGCGCGAGGGCTGGGCGGTGCTCAACCTCTCGAGATCCGGGATGCGCGAGCCGCTCTCGCCCGATGAGCGCGCGAGGATCGAGTCCGTGCAGGTCGATCTCGTGCGTGATTGGAGGCGCAGCGCCCTCGCATTCACCCAGACCACGCTGAAGCGTCACACCCGCCTCGCCCGGCGCATCGCACTCGTGCACAACGCGGCCTTCTCGTTCAACGACACCGCGCAAGCCCCACGCATCGCCGAGATGTCCGCGCTCCTCGAGCTCTCGACGCTGATCCCGGCACGGTTGAACGAACTGGTGATCCCGCGCATGCAGCGCGGGTCCTCGATCATCTATATCGGCTCGACGCTCTCGCACAAGGGGGTCTCCGGCAGCCTCAGCTACGTCACCGCCAAGCACGCCCTGCTCGGCCTTGCGCGCGCCACCGCCAAGGATCTCTACGGCACGGGGATCCATGCGCTGTGTGTGTGTCCAGGGCCGACCGAGACGCCCATGCTCAGCGGGCTCTATGGAGAAGAGCGGCACCGGATGTTCGAGCCGTTGATGAGCGAGGGACGACTCGCGACCCCAGAGGAAATCGCCCGCGTCGTCCTCTTCGCGGCCGCAAGCCCACAGATGAACGGAGCGCTCATCGATGCGGCATTCGGCGAGCACCTGTAAGGCGGACGAACCGATGGCCGATGGCAGCTGCTTTACCCCCACGCGCGTGCAGTGCCACGCCGTGCGTGTCCGGCCGGCAGAGCCGGCCCGCCGCCGGCCGCGCCTCGCCGGCTACCTCCTTGCCCTCGCGAGCTGCCTTGCGGCAGTCGCGCTCTGGGGCACCGTCTATCCTGTCTACGGGAGAGCCATGGCAACCGTCGATCCTGTCACCATCGGAGTGATCCGCAACGTCATCATTGCGATCGTCGCGGCCGCAGGTCTGCTCGCGATCGAGGGCCCCCACGCGTTCAGAGTCTCCCGTCGGGAGCTCGTGCTCGCCGCCTGCACTGGGATCATCGGCGTTGTCGGATTTGGCATCCTGACCTTCGTCGGCGAGCACCTGGCGGGCACCGGCTCGAATGCCGCCAAGCTCACCGCGGTGTACGCCATGGCGTTGATGGTGCTCTGGGAGCTCGCGGGCCTCATTCAGGCGGCCAGCGTTCCGGGCCTTCTCGAGCTCGCGCTCGTCATCGCCGCCTACGTGGGCCTTGCGCTCATGATCTCTGGCGGCGGCGTCTCCGGCCTGTTCACGCTGCAGAGCCTCACCGCCGGCGTGCTCGTGCTCTGCGGTACCGCGTGCTGGATGTGGTACACGGTGTTGTTTCGGAAATTCACGACCTGGTCGGTCCTGAAGTTCTCTGCGATCACCTTCGTGCTCGGCACCGCCGCATTCGCCCTCATCGATGTGCTTGCGATCGGCGCGCACGTGCTGCCGGCCCCGCACATCGGGGCGGTCCTCGCCGGATCTCCCGCATACCTCTACCTCGGCATCCTCGCCGGCGCAGTGCCGCTGATTCTCTGGAACCGCAGCGCGCGGGTGATCACCCCGGTCAATGCGCTGATGTTCATGAGCGTCGGAACTGCCGTCACGGTGGTCATTGCCAACCACATGAGCGGTTATCGAGAGAACGGCCCGGCAATGATCGTCGGTGGCATCGCGATGATCTTCGCCATCGGGCTCTACAGCGCGATCCAGTACCGAGCAGGCCTGCGCCCAGCGAGGCCGCGCGCTCGGGCGGAAAAGAGGCAACCGGCCTCCGAGCCGACACCGCTTCGCTAGAGGCCCCTCCCGGAATGCCCGCGGCCGTTCGCTATAGCCGATCAGGCCATTAACGAAAGGAGCGGTATGCCAAGACACAAGAAGACCCGGCTGCTCGACGTGGAGTTCTACATCGATGCGGCCGAGCGCCACGGGGACATCTCCGACGGCGACCACGAACCAGGCGATCTGTGCGAATTCCTGCGCCGGATGTGGGCCCATCTCACGCCCGAGCAGCGTCTCGCCTTCGCCAGGGACCAGCAGGTGCTGGATACCCTCGAGCCGGTCGTGAACGTCGAGGAACTGCTCTTGGAGCTTCCAATCTGACTCGATCACCCCGGGACGGCCTTCGCCCCGGGGTTTTTGCGCTCCACAGATGAAAATACCGCCGCGAGGAAT
>JAKAFQ010000073.1 GCA_021817875.1 Pseudomonadota bacterium | reverse complement strand
GACCTGGGGGCGGTGCTCGCGCACCGCGAGCGTCATCGCGGTGCGTTCGAGCGGCGCGGCGTGGCACTGACTCTCACGGCGTATTTCGTGCGCGCCGCCGTGACGGCCATCGGCACCGTGCCGCAGGCCAACAGCCGCTGGACCGACAGCGCGCTCGAGGTGTTCGACAGTGTGGACTTCGGTATCGGCACCGCGGTGGCCGACGGTCTGGTGGTGCCGGTACTGCGCCATGCCGAGACACTCGATCTGTTTCAGACCGCGCAGGGCATCGAGGAGCTGGTGCGCAAGGCCCGCGCGGGTCAACTGGCGCCGGAGGATGTGCGCGGCGGCACCTTCACGCTGTCCAATCACGGAGTGAGCGGCAGCCTGCTCGCCACCCCGGTCATCATCCACCAGCCGCAGTCGGCCATTCTCGGTGTCGGCAAGCTCGAGAAGCGCGCGGTGGTCATCGAAGAGCATGGTGAGGAGCGCATCGTCGCGCGGCCGCGCTGCTACGCGACGCTCACGATCGACCATCGCGTGATGGATGGCGAGCAGGCGAACCGGTTCATGCAGGTATTCGCGCGGCAGTTGGGGAACTGGCCGGACTGAAAAACGGTCTCTGTAGAGGTCAGAGAGCGTGCCGCTGCTGCCGTCGCAGCACAGGGTTGCCTGGCCCGTCGTCTGTAATTACCGTAGTGACGCGGGCGCCCCAGGCCGGTACCATTAGAGGAATTACCTGAGCGGAGGACGTCTGCATGACCGAGGGCGCTACCACGATACCCGGCCCGCCGAGCGATGAGTCCCAACCCGATCTGGCGCGGCGGCGCATGCTGACCGCGGCGACCGCGGCGGTCGGCGCGGTGGGCGTGGGGTTTGCGGCGACACCCTTCATCGAATCGATGGAGCCGAGCGAGACCGCTCGCGCCCTCGGCGCGCCGGTGACGATCGACATCTCGAAGCTCAAGCCGAAGGAGATGCTGGTAGCCTCCTGGCGCCGCCGCCCGATCTATGTGCTGCGCCGCACCGAGGACGAACTGAAAGAGCTGCCGAAGCTCAACGGGCAGTTGAAGGATCCGCTGTCCCAGGCCGATCAGCAGCCGGCCAATCTGCCCGGCTGGAATCCCATCCAGCGCTCCATCGTCCCGGAATACCTGGTCGCCGTCGGCATCTGCACGCATCTCGGCTGCATGCCGAAGCTGCACGCCAAGGTCGGTGACCCGCTGCTCGGCGCCAGCTGGCCGGGCGGGTATTACTGTCCCTGCCATGGCTCGCGTTACGACCTGGCGGCGCGTGTCATGGACGGCTCGCCGGCGCCGTTGAACCTGCCGGTGCCGCCGCACTACTACAAGGACAGCACGACCATCGTGGTCGGCGAGCTCAGCAACGGCACCGAGCGCAACTGGGAACCGAACACCTGGTAACCGGCCGGCCGGGCCGCTCACCGGCAAGCGCCGGTCAGCGGTTCGCCAGGCCTCCAAAGCGTGAGTAGAGCGCCGGCCCGGGCGCAGGCAGCCGCTCGTGGGCGGCCTCGGCCGTCTGCGTCAGGTAGGCCTCCGCGGCCGTGAGCACGGCGCCGTACAGCCGCTTGCTCAGCTCGTAGGCCTCGGCACCGATCCACGGCTGCGGCAGCAGCTGCGAGGGCAGCTGCGGGTCACGCAGATGCACCTTGCGGTATTCGTGGATCAGCAGGGTGCGGACCACGAAAGCGGACTCGGGCGAGAGCCGGGCCGTATCGGCGGCCGCCTGAATCGGGACGAAGGTGTCGCGGAACCTGCGGTATCGGCGCGCGATGCCCGTCAGGTCCCAGCCGGTGAGCGCCAGGCGCCGATCACGTTCCAGATCCTCGGCGGTAGCGGTGAACAGCCAGCCTTCCGCGGCGAAGCCCCGCCGCTTCAGCCAGTCGCGGGCCTCATCCAGCGTGCAGGACGGGTGGGCGAACACGCCCGGGGCGAGCTGTCCGAACCCGAGCCAGCGCAGCTGCTCGCGCAGGGTGCGTCGCGACTGCCGCTGCGAGGGCGGCAGCACCATCAGGGTCCACCGGCCGCTCCACGCCGCCGGCTGGGCCCGGTAGATCCGCCGCGTCGCCTCGGCGAACAGCATCTCGCCGCTGTCGGTCAGGCGGTATTCGCTGCGCCGGCCGTGCCGGGCGGCCACGAGCCAGCCCTCGGCCGCAAGCCGGGCCACCGCCGTGCGCACCAGCCGCTCGGACAGTCCGAATGGCCGGGCCAGTCCGATCAGGCTGCCCAGCATGACCCTGCCGCCGCGCGGCGCGATCGCATCGCCGAAAAGGCTGATCAGCAGCGAGCCGCCCCGCAGGGGGCGCTGGCCGCGGAAGCGCCGCAGCAGCGTCTCGACGGCGGCCTGCGGTTCGGGTGCGCGCTGCGTCATCGGGGGACGGGGGCTTCGCCGGCGAAATTCTTTCATGGAATATTCTTGACACAAAAATGAGACTCGATTAAATGTTTTTGTATCACGTTAAGCATTGCGGTGCACCATGTATACCCAGGCTCTGGATTGCCCGGAGGCCGAACCCGGACCGGCCACGGCGGCCGGCGAGAGCGAGCGGGAGCGGCGCTTCCAGGAGCGCATCGACCGCGACGAGAAGATCGAGCCGAAGGACTGGATGCCCGAAGCCTATCGGCAGACCCTCATCCGACAGATCGCCCAGCATGCCCACTCGGAGGTCGTCGGCATGCTGCCCGAGGGCAACTGGATCACCCGCGCCCCGAGCCTGCGCCGCAAGTCGGTGCTCATCGCGAAGGTGCAGGACGAGGGGGGGCATGGGCTGTACCTGTACAGCGCCGCGGAGACGCTCGGCGTTTCGCGGGGGCAACTGATCGAGCAGCTGCTCTCGGGGCGCGCCAAGTACTCGAGCATTTTCAACTACCCGACGCTCACCTGGGCGGACATCGGCGCGATCGGCTGGCTCGTCGACGGCGCGGCCATCATGAACCAGATACCGCTGTGCCGCTGCTCGTACGGCCCCTATGCCCGCGCCATGGTGCGCATCTGCAAGGAGGAGAGCTTCCATCAGCGCCAGGGCTACGAGATCATGCTCACCTTGAGCCGCGGCACGGACGCGCAGCGCGACATGGCGCAGGATGCGTTGAATCGCTGGTGGTGGCCCGTGCTCATGATGTTCGGCCCGAGCGACACCGACTCGGTGCACACGGCTCAGTCGATGCGCTGGAAGATCAAGCGCTTCAGCAACGACGAGCTGCGTCAGAAGTTCATCGACGTCACGGTTCCGCAGGCGCAGTTCCTCGGCCTCTCGGTGCCCGACCCGGCGCTGCGCTGGGACGAGGCGGGTCAGCACTTCATCCCGGGCCCGATCGATTGGAGCGAATTCCAGGCGGTGCTCAAGGGTAACGGGCCCTGCAGCCGGGAGCGCCTGGGCGTGCGGCGGGAAGCGCACGAGGACGGCCGTTGGGTGCGCGAGGCAGCCGCCGCCTACGCCGGCAAACACGCCACACGGGCCGGCGGCGGGCTCAATGCGCCGGCGCAGGCCGGTTGAGGAGTCGGACCATGAACGAAGACTGGGCACTGTTCGAGGTTTTCATCCGCGCCCGCTCGGGTCTCGAGCACAAGCACGTCGGGAGTGTGCATGCCGCCGATGCGCGCATGGCTCTCGAGCATGCGCGCGACACCTACACCCGCCGTCAGGAAGGGGTGAGTCTGTGGGTGGTCCGCTCGAGCGACATTCTCGCTTCCGATCCCGGGGAGGCCGAGGCGCTGTTCGAGCCGGCGCGCGACAAGGTGTATCGGCACCCGACCTTCTACAGCATCCCCGAGGAGGTCAAAAACATATGAGCGCCGTGGCCGAAAGCGTCGCGGACGTCTCCGCCGCCGATCGCTGCCGCTATGTGCTGCGCCTCGCCGATACCAGCCTCGTGCTCGGCCAGCGGCTCAGCGAGTGGCTGGGGCATGCGCCGGCCCTGGAGGAGGACCTGGCGTTCGGCAATCTCTCGCTCGACCTGATCGGCCAGGCGCGACTGCTCCTCTCTTACGCCGGCCGGCTCGAGGGCCGTGGCCGGGACGAGGATCAGCTCGCCTTCCGGCGCGATGCGCCGGAGTTCTACAACGTCGCGCTCGCCGAGCAGCCGAACGGGGATTTCGCTCATACCATCGTGCGACAGGCGCTGCTCGATGCCTGGCGGCTCGAGCTGTACCACAGCCTGGCCGGATCGACCGATGCGCCGCTCGCCGATATCGCCTCCAAGGCGTTGAAGGAGTGTCGCTATCACTGGCGTTTCAGCCGCGGCTGGCTCGTGCGGCTCGGGGACGGCACCCCGGAAAGCCACGCCCGGACACAGGCGGCACTCGAGGCACTGTGGCGCTTCACCGGCGAGCTCACCACGCCCGATGCGCTCGATGCGCTCATGACCGCGCACGGGATCGCCCCGTCGGTGGCGGTGATCAGCGGCCGCTGGGAGACGCGCATCGCCGAGGCGCTGGCCGAGGCGCAGCTGCGCCAGCCCCAGCCGCAGTACTTTCCATGGCACGGCAAGCGTGGCGTGCATACGGAGCATCTGGGACACCTGCTGAGCGAGATGCAGTATCTGCAGCGGGCGTATCCCGGTGCCTCATGGTGAGCGACTCGTCCCGGGCCGATCCGCTCGAGCGGCAGGCCTGGGAGGCGCTCGCCACCGTGATGGACCCGGAGATCCCGGTGGTGAGCGTGGTCGAGCTCGGCATCGTGCGCCACGTGCGCCGGGCGGACGATGGCCGGCTGCACGTCGGCATCACGCCGACCTACTCGGGCTGTCCGGCGACGGAAGTGATCGAGCGCTCGATCCGCGAGGCGCTCGAGCGCCAGGGGCTCGCGGATGCCGTGGTGGAGACGGTGCTGTGGCCGGCGTGGACCACCGACTGGGTGAGCGAGGCGGGACGGCGCAAGCTCGAGGCGTTCGGTATTGCCGTGGAGCGCAAGCCTTCGGCGCGGATCGTCTGTCCCCGCTGCGGCAGCCCGCGCGTGCAGCGCGCGAGCGAGTTCGGCTCCACGCCCTGCAAGGCACATTATCGCTGCGACGAGTGTCTCGAACCCTTCGACACGTTCAAGTGCATCTAGGACCGGCATGCTGAAATTCCATTCGTTGCGCGTGGTGCGGGTCGAGCCCGAGGCGGAGGATGCGATCGCGCTCGCACTCGAGGTGCCCGCGGAGCTCGAGGACGTCTATCGCGCCAGTCCCGGCCAACACGTGGTGCTGCGCGCCCTGATCGATGGCGAGCAGATCCGTCGGACTTACTCCCTGGTCAACGCGCCGGGGGAGAGGCTGCTGCGCACGCTGGTGCGCGTGCAGCCCGGCGGGCGCATGTCGGGTTTCCTGCGCGGACTGCGCCCCGGCGATGCGCTCGAGGTGCTGCCGCCGAGCGGCCGCTTCACGCCGCACTCCCTCGAGCCGGCCGGGGGCCTGCGCGTCGCCTTCGCCGCGGGCAGCGGCATCACGCCGGTGCTGTCGGTGGTGCGGGCCGTGCTCGGCGCGGGCGGTCGGATGCTGGTGTTCTACGGCAACCGCAGCGTCGCGCGCGCCATGGGCCTCGAGGAGCTCGAGCGATTGAAGGATCGTTACCTCGAGCGGCTGTCGCTGCATTTTCTGATGAGCCGCGAGCCCCAGGAAATCGCGCTGTACAACGGCCGGATCGACGCCGCCAAGGTGCGCGAGCTGAGTGCGGCGTTCTTCGCGCCCCGGGAGGTGAGCGAGTATTTCCTCTGCGGGCCCGGAGACATGGCTGAGACGGTGGCCGGATCCCTCGGGGAGCTCGGCGTGGCGGCGGATCGGATCCGCATCGAGCACTTCACGGCGGTCGCTGCCGCCCACGCCGGTGCCCGGCCCGCGGAGGCCGAAACGCACGCGGCGGGTGTTGCCCAGGTGACGGTGACCCTGGACGGACGGCGCCGCTCGTTTTCAATGCGGCTCGAGGAGGAAACCGTGCTCGAGGCCGCTGAGCGCGCCGGCCTCGATCTGCCGTACTCCTGCCGCTCGGGCGTGTGCTCGACGTGCCGCACCAAGGTGGTGCGCGGCGAGGTCGAGATGGCCCAGAACTATGCGCTCGAGGACTGGGAAGTCGCGCAGGGTTATGTGCTGGCGTGCCAGTCGCGCTGCCGAAGCGCTGAGCTCGAGCTCGACTACGATGAGAAATGACGCGCGGCCGACGCGGGGCGGGTGCGCGCCATCGGAGGAATCGCGATGAGTTATCAGACCATTCTGCTGGAGATGAAGGGCGGAATCGCCCGGCTCACTCTCAACCGGCCGGAGCGCCTGAACAGTTTCAACGTCACGATGCACGCGGAGGTGAGGGACGCGCTCGCGGCGGTGCAGACCGCGGCGGCGCGCGTGCTCGTCATCACGGGCGCCGGCCGCGGCTTCTGCGCGGGTCAGGATCTTGCCGATCGGGCCGTGGCCCCGGGGGCGGCGGCGGCCGATCTCGGCGAGTCCATCGAGCTGCGCTACAAGCCGCTCGTGCTGGCATTGCGGCGCCTGCCGCTGCCGGTGATCGCCGCGGTCAACGGCGTGGCTGCCGGAGCCGGCGCCAACATCGCGCTCGCCTGTGATCTGGTCGTGGCGGCACGCTCGGCGAGCTTCGTGCAGGCGTTCGCGCGGATCGGCCTGATACCGGATTCGGGCGGCACGTGGTTCCTGCCGCGGCTGGTCGGTCCGGCGCGTGCCCTCGGCCTGGCGATGCTCGCAGAGAAGCTGCCGGCGCAGCAGGCCGCGGACTGGGGTCTGATCTGGCGCTGCGTCGACGACGAGGACTTCCCCGGCGAGGTGGACACGCTCGCGCGCCAGCTCGCCTGCGCACCGACGCGCGCACTGGCGCGCACCAAACAGGCGCTGCAGGAGAGCTGGGGACGCTCGCTCGAGCAGCAGCTCGATGTGGAACGGGATTACCAGCGCGAGCTCGGCTTCGGCGCCGATTACGCCGAAGGGGTGGCCGCCTTCGCGGAGAAGCGCGAGCCGCGATTCAGCGGTAAATAGCCGCACAACCGAGGCTCCGGGGCGCCCCGCCCGGGCAGGACACACCGACACGTGAGCACCGCCATGCAATTGCAAAGTTATATCGCCGGCCGCTGGCTGGCCGGCAGCGGCAACGCCGCCTCGCTTCGTGACGCCACCACCGGCGAGCTCATCGCGAGCATCAGCAGCGAAGGACTCGACTTCGCGGCGATGCTCGATCATGCGCGCACGGTCGGCGGACCGGCGCTGCGCCGGCTGACTTTCCACGAGCGCGCCGCGCAGCTGAAGGCGCTCGGGCGGTATCTGACCGAGCACAAGGAAGAGCTCTACCGACTCTCGTACGCCACTGGCGCGACCCGCGCGGATTCGTGGATCGACATCGATGGCGGCATCGCCACCCTGTTCGTGTACGCGAGCAAGGGGATGAAGGAGCTGCCGGATGGGCACGTGTACGTCGACGGCGCCGTGGAGATGCTCTCGAAGTCCGGCAACTTCCTCGGCCAGCACATCCACGTGCCGCTCGAGGGGGCGGCAATCCACATCAACGCCTTCAACTTCCCGGTGTGGGGCATGCTCGAGAAGCTCGCCCCGACGCTGCTCGCGGGGGTGCCGGCGATCGTCAAGCCGGCGAGCGCCACCGCCTATCTCACCGAGCTCGCCTTCCGTCGGATCATCGATTCGGGCCTGCTGCCGCAGGGCGCGGTGCAGCTCGTCTGCGGCACGGTCGGGGATCTGTTCGATCACCTGACCTGTCAGGACAGCGTCGCGTTCACCGGCTCGGCCTCGACCGCGCGCAGACTGCGGACGCATCCGGCGGTGATCGATCACTCGGTGCGCTTCACCGCGGAGACCGACTCGCTCAATTCCTGCATCCTGGGCCCGGATGCGCCGGCGGGCACGCCGGAATTCGACCTGTTCATCCGCGAGGTCGTGCGCGAGATGACGGTCAAGGCGGGTCAGAAATGCACCGCCATCCGCAAGGCGCTCGTGCCGGCCGCCGCGGCCCCCGCGGTCATCGAGGCGCTGCGCGCCGCGCTCGGGCGGATCGTGGTCGGCGACCCGCGTGAGGAACAGGTCAAGATGGGACCGGTGGCCTCGCTCGCGCAGCGGCGCGAGGTGCTCGCGCAGGTCGAGCGGCTCGAGCGCGAGGCCGAAGTGATCTGCGGACGCGCTGACACGCTCTCACTGGCCGGGGCCGATGCCGATCGGGGCGCGTTCGTGGCCCCGACGCTGCTGTATTGCAGGGATGCCGCCCGGGCGAAAGCCGTCCACGAGGTCGAGGCATTCGGTCCGGTGAGCACCGTCGTGCCCTACCGGGACGTGGATGAGGCGATCGCGCTCGCGCGCCGCGGCGCCGGCAGCCTGGTGAGCTCGGTGTTCACCGGCGACGATGCGGTGGCGGCGCGCCTGGTGCTCGGCCTCGCGCCGTTTCATGGCCGGGTGCTGGTGGTCAACCGCCATTGCGCCAAGGACTCGACCGGCCACGGCTCGCCGCTGCCGCACCTGGTGCACGGCGGACCGGGACGGGCCGGCGGCGGCGAGGAGATGGGCGGTATCCGCGGCGTGTTGCATTACATGCAGCGTACGGCCGTGCAGGGCACCCCCGACGTGCTCACGGCGGTCACCGGCCGTTGGGTCAGGGGATCGCGGCAGCTCGATCCGGGCGTGCATCCGTTCCGCAAGCCCTTCGGCGAGCTGCGGATCGGCGAGACCTTCCAGTCCGGCGAACGGCAGGTGAGTCTCGAGGATATCGAGCGGTTTGCCGCGCTTTCGGGCGATCACTTCTACGCGCACATGGACGAAGCGGCGGCCCGGCGCAATCCTCTGTTCGGCGGCCGGGTCGCGCATGGGTATTTCCTGATCTCCGCGGCGGCCGGCCTGTTCGTCGATCCGCCGCTCGGGACGGTGCTCGCCAACTACGGCATCGACGGGCTGCGCTTCACCCAACCGGTCAAACCCGGCGATCGGATCCGGGTGCGCCTCACCTGCAAGGAGAAATCGCTGCGCATCGGTCAGGGATATGGCTAGGTGCGCTGGGACACGCGGATCACCAATCAGGACGGAGCGACGGTGGCCGCCTACGATGTGCTCACCATGGTGAGCGAGAAGGCCGTGCCGGACGCCTAGACGGCGTCCGGCGGCGCACTCGCCGCGCCGGCCCCTGAGCAGGGGAAACCCGTCCCCGCATACGCATCCTTCCCAATGGCGTCGCGCTTCGCGGAAGCGGAGCCTTCGGATGCGCTTCACGCGCGGTTGCCTTGACTTGGCGCCGCTCGGCCACATGTTCCATTGAGATGGCCGGCGCGCGCGCCCGGTGCTGCGCGAGA
Organism: Pseudomonadota bacterium; assembly: GCA_021817875.1. The sequence continues at coordinate 2,658 of JAKAFQ010000073.1, read as the reverse complement.
GTGCGCGGCCTGCGAGGCGAGCGCGGCTGGGCCGGAGGTGCGGATGAGCGGCGAGCGACAGTTCGGCTGGATGTGGTTGGAGGCGCGCGAGGTGCTGGAGCGGGCCGAGCGGTTGCAACGGCAGTTTCTGCGCTATCTCGGGCCGGGGGCCGGCGCGGCCGTATGGGAGCCGCCGGTCGACGTGCTGGAGGGCCCCGAAGGGGTGGTGCTGGTGTTCGCCCTGCCGGGCGTGGCGCCAGAGGACATCGAGGTGAGGCTCGAGCCAGGTGCGCTCACCGTGAGCGCCAACCGCCGGCTGCAGCTGAACCATCCGGACACGCTGATCCGGCGGCTGGAGATCCCGCACGGCCGCTTCATCCGACGCGTCCCCCTGGCTGGTGTCCCGCTCGGGATTCTGGCCACCCGCTACGAGCGGGGCTGCCTGCAGGTGCACCTGGGGCGGCCTGCGGAGAGATGACCATGGCGGAGATAGAAAGCCCCGCGTCGACGCCCCGGATAGAGCTGCCGCCCCTGCCGGCCGATGCCGTGCCGATCGTGGCGATGCGCAACCTCGTGTTGTTCCCCGGGGTGGTGTTGCCGGTGACGCTCGGGCGCGAGGAGAGCATTGCGGCCGCGCAGGAGGCGGTGCGCACCGGACGCAAGGTGGGCCTGCTGCTGCAGCGTGATCCGGCGCTCGATAAACCCACGGCGAAGGACCTGTACGAGGTCGGCGTGCTCGCCACGGTGGTGCGTTACATCACCGCGCCCGACGGCGCGCATCATCTGATCTGTCAGGGCGAGAGCCGCTTCCGCCGGCTCGAGGTGCTGCGCGAGACGCCGTTCCTCGCCGCGCGCGTCGAGTCGCTCGCCGAGCCGCCCGGCACGGGCGCGGAAATCGAGGCGCGCAGGGATTTTCTCAAGGCGCGCGCCCTGGAGGCGCTCGCGCTGCTGCCGCAGGTGCCGGCGGAGCTGGCCCAGACCGTGCGCGGCATCGAGTCCGCCGGGCAGCTCGCCGACCTCATCGTGAGCTTCATCGATGTCCGGGCCGAGGAGAAACAGGAACTGCTCGAGACGCTCGATCTGAAGGAACGGCTCGACAAGGTGGTGAAGCTGCTCGCCCACCGTGTCGAGGTGCTGAAGATCACCCGCGACATCACCGAGCAGACGCAGGCCGCGCTCGGCGAGCGCCAGCGCGAGGCGGTGCTGCGCGAGCAGTTGCACCAGCTGCAGAAGGAACTCGGCGAGGGCGAGGGCGAGGAAGGGGATTTCTCCGAGCTCGATGCGGCGATCGGCGCGGCGCGCATGCCGCAGGAGGTCGAGGAGCAGGCGCGCAAGGAGCTCAAGCGCCTCAGACGCATGAGCGAGGCGAGCCCCGAGCACGGCATGGTGCGGACCTATCTCGATTGGCTGGTGGCACTGCCGTGGGGCAGCGCGGACGCCGAGGACATCGACATCGGGCGCGCCCGGGGCGTGCTCGAAGAAGACCACTATGGCCTCGAGAAGGTCAAGCGGCGCATCCTCGAGTACCTCGCGGTACGCAAGCTCAACCCGCGGGGGCGCAGCCCCATCCTGTGCTTCGTCGGCCCACCGGGTGTCGGCAAGACCTCGCTCGGCCAGAGCGTGGCGCGCGCCCTGGGGCTGAAGTTCGTGCGCGCGAGCCTCGGCGGCGTGCACGATGAAGCCGAGATCCGCGGCCACCGGCGCACCTACATCGGCGCGCTGCCCGGCAACATCATCCAGGGCCTGCGCAAGGCCGGCACGCGCAATCCGGTGTTCATGCTCGATGAGATCGACAAGCTGAGCGCGAGCTTCCAGGGCGATCCGGCCTCGGCGCTGCTCGAGGTGCTCGACCCGGAGCAGAACTCGAGCTTCCGGGACAACTATCTCGGCCTGCCGTTCGACCTGAGCCATGTGCTGTTCATCGCCACCGCCAACGTGCTCGAGACGATCCCGGGACCGCTGCGCGACCGCATGGAGATCATTCCGCTCACCGGCTACACCGACGAGGAAAAGCTGCAGATCGCGCGCCGCTACCTGGTGAAGCGCCAGCTCGAGGCGAACGGCCTCGATCCGGCCCGCGTCGAGGTGTCCGACGAGGCGCTGATGCGCATCATCCACGAATACACGCGCGAGGCGGGTTGCCGCGGCCTCGAGCGCGAGATCGGGGCGCTGCTGCGCCAGGCCGCGATGCGCATCGCGGAAGGCGAGGCGGCGCAGGTCCGATTTGCGGCCGACGATGTGCCGGGCGTGCTCGGGCAGCCGCGCTTCGAGAACGAGGTCGCCCAGCGGACCTCGATCCCGGGTGTGGCCACCGGACTCGCCTGGACGCCGGTCGGAGGCGACATCCTGTTCATCGAATCGGCGCGCATGAGCGGCACCGGCAAGCTGATCCTCACCGGGCAGCTCGGCGATGTCATGAAGGAGTCGGCGCAGGCCGCCCTGAGTCTGGTCAAGGCGCAGGCCGGAGAGCTCGGCATCGACCCGAAGGTGTTGGACCAGAGTGACATCCACGTGCACGTGCCCGCCGGGGCGATCCCCAAGGATGGTCCGAGCGCCGGGGTGGCGATGTTCGTGTCGCTCGCCTCGCTGCTGAAAGGCTGCGCGGTGCGTCCCGACGTTGCCATGACGGGCGAGATCAGTCTGCGCGGCCTCGTGTTGCCGGTCGGGGGCATCAAGGAG